>DASZXM010000165.1:0-3304 GCA_035546415.1 Pseudonocardiaceae bacterium | reverse complement strand
CGCCGAGACCCGGTGGATCGGCCTGATGGGCAACCCGCGACTCGTCGGCCCGCACCGGGAAGCGCTCGCCGCACTCGGCGTACCGGAGTCGGAGATCGACCGGGTGCACCGGCCGATCGGGCTGAACATCGGTTCCCGCACCCCCGCGGAGATCGCCATCTCCACGCTGGCCGGGCTGCTCGCCGACCGCAACGACCGTCCGGGCGGCTTCGCGTTCTAGTGCGTGAATCCGCTGTGGACGCTCACCTGGGCAGCAGCTGTTCCACCAGCGCCCGGTAGCCGCGCAGCGTCTGGCGCAGTTGCTCGGTCCGCTCGCCCGTCGTGTCGGTGCGCATCGCGGACAACGCCGCGCGGCGTTCCGAGATCCGCGCGCCGGCCTGGTCGACGATCCGCCCGACGAGCGCCTCGGCCTGGCCGACGGCGGCCTGCGGGTCGTCCACGAACGCGGCCTGCAGGCTGCGCCAGTCACGCAGATAGCCGTCCGCCTCGCGGTCCGAGAACAACCCGGAATTTTCTTGCGCCACAGGAGCTTTCGACTCGACCGACTGTCCAGCCGGGACCGGTTCGCCCGTCGGTGTGCCGGCAGCGACGGGCTCGTCCATCGGCCGGTCGGTCGCGACCGGTTCGCCCGTCTGTGTGCCCGCAGCGACGGGCTTGTCCATCGGCCGATCAGCCGCGACCGGTTCCGTCATCGGCTCGTCCGGCATCGGCTCGTCCGCCGCCGGGTGCGCGCCGGATTCTCCGTCGAGGGTCTCGGGCTCGCGCGGTTCGGTGAGTGCAACCCGTTCCTGGCCGACGGGCCTGTCCGGCCGTCCGACCGGCTCGGTCTCCGCCGACTCGATGTCCCTGTGCTCAACGTCCTTGTGTCCGATCTTCATCATGGCCTCCCTTCGTTCCGGCCTTGGCCAGCGACTGCACGATGTCGCGGTAGTCCAGCAGCGCGCGCCGCAGGTCGTCCGTGCTCGCCGTGTCGGCGTGCGTGACCAGCGCGTGTGCGGCGCGGTACCGCGCCACCTCGTCGGCGTGCCGCACGGAAAGATCCTCGGCCTGCTGGTCGAAGTGCTCCGTGGGATAGCCGCGATCGGCCATCACCTCGGTCACCAACTGGTCCGCGTCGCCGACGGCGCTCGCCGGCTCGTCGACGAACCGCTCCTGGATGACGGTCCAGCGCCGCAGGTAGTTGTCGCGTGCCGTGTCGGACAACGACCTCAGGTTGTAGTGCGCGTGCCGCTGCTCGCGTTCCGCGAGTTGCTGCTCTGCCGTGGAGCGATCGCCGGTGCCGTCGACGACCCTGTCGTACTCGGGGCCGAATCGGCGGCGCAACCGCTGGCTGCGCATCCGGCTGGGCAGCACGACCGCGGCGGCCACGGCGAGTACGACGACGATGACGATCACCACGATCAGGATCGTCGACATCTTGTCCTCCAAGTGATCCACATTGATCCGCTGTCGTTCGTGTAGGTCCCACGACAGGCGTGTCCCGAAACGGCCTTGCGAGTCGTACGTCGTACCACTAGCCTGGTCGTGCACCGTACGATAAGACGGTACGGGATACGAACAAGGGGGTCGACATGACACAGCGGACGGACGTACTGATCGTGGGAGGCGGTCCGACGGGTCTCGTGCTCGCCGTCGAACTGGCCCGCCGCGGGGTCGCGTTCCGGCTGGTGGACAAGCTGGACGCGTTCTTCGGCGGTTCCCGGGCCGACGGCCTGGTGCCACGCACCCTGGAGGTCTTCGACGACATCGGCATCGCGGACACCGTGATGGCCGAAGGCGACGCGGGCATCCTGGTGCGCGGCTACCGCGGCGACGAGGTCGTCTTCGAAGGCAGGGCAACGGAACCGATGCCGGCCCGGCCGGACGTGCCCTACCCGAACATCTGGTTCCTCCCCCAGTTCCGCACCGAGGAACTGTTGCGGGAACGGCTCGCCGCGCTCGGCCACCACGTCGAACTGCGCACCGAACTGATCGACTGCACCCAGGACGCCGACGGCGTCGTCGCAACGCTCGCCGGTCCGCGGGGCACCGAGCAGGTGCGGGTGCGGTACCTGGTCGGCGCGGACGGCGGTGCGAGCGTGGTGCGCAAGCGGCTGGGCATTCCGTTCGTCGGCGAGACCGACGAGAGCGCCAGGGTGTTGTTCGGCGACGTCCGGGTCGACGGTCTGGACCGCAGCCACGGCCGGATCTGGACGGACGGCGAGCAGGGCGCCGCGCTGATGCCGCTGGCCGGCACCGACCTGTTCACCATCACCGCCGAGCCGCCGGCGAACGGCGAGGTGAGCCTCGCGTACCTGCAGGACATGGTCACGCTGGCCTCCGGCGATCCTGGCATCAGGCTGCGCGAACTGACCTGGTCGACGATCTGGCGGCCCAACGTCCGGCTGGCCGAGCGGTTCCGTGACGGCCGGGTGTTCCTGGTCGGCGACGCGGCACACATCAACCCGCCGACCGGCGGCCAGGGCATGAACACCGGCATCGGTGACTCGTACAACCTGGGCTGGAAACTGGCCGCCGTGGTGCGGGGCGCTCCGGCGGCGCTGCTGGACAGCTACGAGACCGAACGCCGGCCGGCCGCGCGGCGTGCGCTGGACCTGGCCAACAACTTGCTGGAGAAGCACCGCCGCGGCGACGAGGACGCCCATGTGCGCGGACCCGAACTGCACCAGCTGACGATCAACTACCGGGGTGGCTCACTGGCCGAGGACCGGCGTGCCGAGCCGGGCCCGGTACGGGCGGGTGACCGCGCACCGGACGCCCCCTGTGGGGACGTGCGGCTGTTCGACCTGTTCCGCGGTCCACACTGGACGGTGTTGGCGTTCGGCCCGGTCGACGGCGCGCTGCCGGCCGGTGTGCCCGCGTACTCGGTCGTGCCAGCGGACGGGCCCGCCGGCGACCACGTTGTCGTGGACACCGACGGGCACGCGCGCGACGCCTACCAGGTCGACCCGGGCACGATCGTGCTCGTCCGCCCGGACGGCTACATCGGCCTGGTCACCACGGCCGCCGCTGACGTCGAGCGCTACCTCGCCGCGGTCGGCGACCCGGTGGCGGTGGGCTGATCAGCTCGGGATGTTCCAGGACTGGTTGCTGCCACCGGTGCAGTCCCAGATCTGCAGCGGCGTGCCGTCCGCCGAACTGGGTCCGGTGGCATCCAGGCATCTGCCGGAGTTCGGATTCACCAACTGGTTGGACGACGTGTGCGTCCACTGCTGCGCGCCGGTGCCGTTGCAGTCGTAGAGCTGGACCTTCGTGCCGTTGGCCGTGCCCGCGGCGTTGACGTCCATGCACTTGCCCAACGCCT
>DASZXM010000164.1:0-7069 GCA_035546415.1 Pseudonocardiaceae bacterium | reverse complement strand
CCGGCCGGGGGCGTCGGTCGACGACTCGTCCGTGGCCGGTTCCTCCGGCTCCGGGTCGAAGCTGGCCGGGACCTTCTTCAGGTGCTTGGTCATGGAGCGGATCAGGAAGCCGACCGCGATGAACAGCACGATGATCAGGATCAGCGCGACCGGGCCGGACGACCCGAACTCCTGTCCCTGGCCGCCCGGCTGGTTGTTCGCCGTGCCGCCCGCGGCCAGCCAGAACTGGACCGCTTGTACCGATGTCATACAGCTACTTTCTCACGTACGCCTTCGAACAGGTCGTCCTCGGGGAGGGTGGTGTCCACCAACGACCGGGCCAGCTCGTACTCCTCGGTCGACCACACCTCGCGCTGCAGCTCCAGTGGGATGGCGAACCAGCGGCTCTTCGGGTCGATCTGGGTGGCGTGCGCGAGCAGCGCCTTGTCCCGGACCTCGAAGAACTCCGCGCACTCGACACGGGTGGTGACGCGCTCCATGACGTCGGGGCGGTTCTCGTCCCAGTTCTTCAGCCACTCGTCGTACGGCGACTCCAGGCCGCGGGCCAGGAGCGCCTCGTGGTAGGCGAGCATCTTCGCGCGGGAGAAGCCGTGGCTGTAGTACATCTTCACCGGCTGCCACGGCGCCCCCGCCGACGTGAACTTCTCCGGGTCGCCCGCGGCGTCGAACGCCGCGACGGACACCTCGTGGCAGCGGATGTGGTCGGGGTGCGGATAGCCGCCGTTCTCGTCGTACGTGATCAGGACGTGCGGGCGGAACTCGCGGATCAGCTTGACCAGCCGCTCGGTGGACTCCTCCAGCGGCACCAGTGCGAAGCAGCCCTCGGGCAGCGGCGGCTTCGGGTCGCCCTCGGGCAGGCCGGAGTCGACGTAGCCCAGCCAACGGTGCTGCACGCCCAGGATGCGCGCCGCCTCGGCCATCTCCTCGACACGGATCTCGCTCATCCGCTCCAGCACGCCGGGCTTGTCCATCGCGGGGTTGAGGATGCTGCCGCGCTCGCCCCCGGTGCAGGTGACGACCATGACTTCCTGCCCCTCGGCGACGTACTTGGCGAGCGTCGCGGCGCCCTTGCTGGACTCGTCGTCCGGGTGGGCGTGCACGGTCATCAGTCGCAGCTTCTCAGCCATGATCGGCGGGTTCCTCCTGCTCGCTGAACGGGGGCCGTCGCGTGCCCGCCCCACGCTGTCCGCGATACTCAACGCGGACGCCGTACCCCATTGTTCCCGCCGGACCGACAGTCCCGGGCCCACGGGGTACCCGGATCGGCGACAAGGGAGGTGACGACATGGCTGTGCGGGAACGTCCGGCCGGTCGTTACGGCGCGCCGAGGTCCACCCGCAGTCGCCGGTGGTGGTACTGGGCGCTGCTGGCCGTTTTCGTCGTCGCCGGGACGGTCGTGGCGTACGTCGCGTACCAGAACCTCGGTGCGAACCCGATCGACCCCGAGGTGACCTCGTATCACGTCGTCGACGACGGCACCGTCACCGCGACGTTCACCGTTGATCGCGACCATCCGGACCAGGCCGCCGACTGCATCATCTACGCACTGTCCGCGGACGGTTCGGAAGTGGCTCGCGGCGAGGTTTATGTTCCACCAAGCGAGACGACGATCCAGTTGTCCGACACGTTGCGAACAGATAAACGCGCGACGACGGTGGAGTTCTACGGATGCTCCTACCAGGTCCCGCCGTACCTGACCAAATCGATGCCGCCAAGCGGGTGATCTGCGGATACTCCGCTGCTGGTGACCGAAAATCTTTCGGCCGGCAACTCCTGAACGTGCTACCCTCGGCAAGCAGCACGGCTCCCACGGAGCCGTGTTTTTGCCGTTCCGGACCCACGGTTCGGGACAAACCATGCCCGTATCCCTCGGGCCTGGAAGGAACGAGGAGTTGGTGACCGTGAGCGACACCCAGGTGACCTGGCTGACCCAGGAGGCCTACGACCGGCTCAAGCAGGAGCTTGACGAGCTGATCGCGAATCGCCCGGTCATGGCGGCGGAGATCAACGCCCGCCGCGAGGAAGGCGACCTGAAGGAGAACGGCGGCTACATGGCCGCCCGGGAGGAACAGGGCAAGCAGGAAGCCCGGATTCGTCAGCTCCAGGAACTGTTGCGGGCAGCGAAGGTCGGCGAGGCGCCGACGACGAACGGTGTGGCCGCGCCCGGCATGGTGCTGACCGTCAAGTACGACGGCGACGACGAAGCCGAGGAGTTCCTGCTGGCGACCCGGGAAGAGGGTGCCCACGGGTCGCTGGAGGTCTACTCCCCCAGTTCACCGCTCGGCCAGGCGCTGCTGGGCGCCAAGGAGGGCGAGGCCCGCGAGTACTCGCTGCCCAACGGCAACACCATGAAGGTCACCTTGGTCAAGGCCGTGCCCTACCACGGCTGAGGCGTCCACGCGTCATGGCGGCGGCCCTGCCGATCCGGGCCGGCCGCCATGATGTCGTTCGCTTGACCGGTTCAGCACGCGTTCCAGCAGCGGGCGGACGCGCAGCGGGATCGGCGTCGACAACGCGATGGACGACGCCAGCCGGTGCACGCCCGTCACGTCGACCACCTCGTCGATGACCCGTTGCAGGTCCGCATTGGACCGGGCCACCATGCGCACCAACAGATCCCCCTGCCCGGTGGTGGCGTGCACCTCGCAGACCTCGGGTATCTCGGCCAGCCGTTCGGCGACCTCACCACGGAATCCCTGGGAGATCTCGACGACCGCGAACGCGGTCAGGCCGTAACCCATCGCGGCGAGGTCCAGCGCGGGCGGGAAGCCACCCAGGACCCCGCGCGCGACCAGCTTGTCCAGCCGCGCCTGCACGGTTCCCCGCGCCACGCCCAGCCGCCGGGAGCACTCCAGCACGCCCAGCCGGGGCTCGTCGGTGAGCAACAGCAGCAGGCGCGCGTCGAGTTCGTCGAGCGTCTCGTTCGGCTCCGGTTCGGTCATCGGTCCCCGCTCCTGCGCAAACTGTCCACCCTGACAAGCAACACCCGTGATCGACTGAACACGATGTACATCGAAAACGGTGTCTGTTGCTCAACATGCATGCCCCGCACATGCTAATCACATGACTGACACGCTGAGCAGCAGCCTCGACGGCATGGACGAGGTGAGCTTCGACCAGCTCAAGCAGCTCGTCGGCCTGGTGGAGTACGACTCGACCACGGACCCGTTCCCGGTCCGCGCGATGGACGCCGTGGTGTTCGTCGTGGGCAATGCGACCCAGACCGCCTGGTACTACCAGCACGCGTTCGGCATGCGGCTGGTGGCGTACTCCGGGCCGGAGACCGGCAACCGCGACCACAAGTCGTTCGTCCTCACGTCCGGGTCGGCCCGGTTCGTGATCAACGGCGCCGTCCGGCCGGACAGCCCACTGGCCGACCATCACCGCGCGCACGGCGACGGCGTCGTCGACCTGGCGCTGGAGGTGGGCGACGTGGACCGGTGCGTCGAACACGCACGGTCGCAGGGCGCGACCGTGGTCACCGAGCCGCACGACGTCACCGACGAGTACGGCACGGTCCGCATGGCGACCATCGCCGCATACGGCGACACCCGGCACACGCTGGTGGACCGGCACGGCTACCAGGGTCCGTACCTGCCCGGCTACCAGCACCGGGACAGCGAGCCGACCCGGCGCATGTTCCAGGCGGTCGACCACTGCGTCGGCAACGTGGAACTGGGGAAGATGGACTACTGGGTGGAGTGGTACCACCGCGTCATGGGCTTCACGAACATGGCGGAGTTCATCGGCGACGACATCGCCACCGACTACTCGGCGCTGATGAGCAAGGTCGTGGCGTGCGGCAACCATCGGGTGAAGTTCCCGCTGAACGAGCCGGCGGTCAGCAAGCACAAGTCGCAGATCGACGAGTACCTGGAGTTCTACGGCGGCGCGGGCGTGCAGCACATCGCGTTGGCCACCAACGACATCCTGGACACGGTGGACCGGATGACGGCGGCCGGCGTGGAGTTCCTGGACACCCCGGACTCGTACTACGAGGACCCGGAGCTGCGGGCACGGATCGGCGAGGTCCGGGTGCCGATCGAGGAGCTGCAGCGCCGCAACATCCTGGTCGACCGGGACGAGGACGGCTACCTGCTGCAGATCTTCACCCGCCCGATCGGCGACCGGCCCACGGTGTTCTACGAGCTGATCGAGCGGCACGGTTCGCTCGGCTTCGGCAAGGGCAACTTCAAGGCGCTGTTCGAGGCGATCGAGCGCGAGCAGGCGCGCCGCGGGAACCTGTGACCGCCCTACTCACTGAGCGTGACGGCGGCCACTGATCCGTCGGTGGCCGCCGGGCAACCCGCTTCACACGCACCGGGTGCCACAATCAATACGGGTGAGTTCTTATCAGCCGGTTCTCAGAAAACGTCCGGTTTTATCAGCGTGTTCTCAGGCTGCCAAGATTCTCAGCGACTTCTCAGAAAGGCATACCCGGCCGCCTTCAGCGCATCCGTGACACGCATCCGGTGTTCCTCGCCGCGCGTTTCCAGCACAAGAGCGACATCGGCCTCACCCAGCCGCAGTGCCCCGGAAACCCGGGAATGCTCCACGTCCAGCACGTTCGCGCCCAGCTCGCCGACCAGCTTCAACAACGCGGCCAGCGAACCCGGCCGGTCCGGCACCCGCAGCCGTAGATCGAGATACCGCCCGCCCGCGGTCATGCCGTGCTGGATGATCTGCAGCAACAGCAAGGGATCGACGTTCCCGCCGGACAGCACGGCGACCACCGGCGACGCGAACCGCCTCGGGTACTGCAACAACGCAGCCACCGTCGCCGCTCCGGCCGGCTCCACCACGAGTTTCGCCCGCTCCAGGCACAGCAGCACGGCCCGGGACAGCGACTCCTCGGTGACCGTCACGACGTCGTCCACCAGCTCGTCCACGTGCGCGTAGCTGACCTGTCCCGGCTCGCCCACGGCGATGCCGTCGGCCATCGTCTGCAGCTCGGCGAGCCGCACCGGCGCGCCAGCGGCCAACGACGGCGGGAACGCGGCCGCCTGTTCGGCTTGCACGGCGACCACCCGGATGTCCGGCCGGACCGCCTTGATCGCCGCGGCCACACCGCCTGCCAGGCCGCCGCCACCGGCCGCCGCCAGCACCGTCGCCGCCGCCGGCAACTGGTCCACGATCTCCAGGCCCAACGTGCCCTGACCAGCGATGACGTCCGGGTGGTCGAACGGGTGGATGAACACCGCGCCCGTCTCGTGGGCGAACCCGACGGCCTCGGCGAGCGTCTCCTCGATGACCGTCCCCGCCAGCCGCACGTCCGCGCCGTACGCCCTGGTGGCGGCCAGTTTCGGCAGCGGCACCTGCACCGGCATGAACACCGTCGACGCGATGCCCAGGGTCGACGCGGCCAGCGCGACGCCCTGCGCGTGGTTACCGGCGCTCGCCGCCACCACGCCCCGCACCCGGTCGGACGGGGACAGGCCGTGGATACGGACGTACGCGCCGCGGATCTTGAACGATCCGGTGCGTTGCAGGTTCTCGCACTTCAGGAACACTTCACCGCCGTGCTCGGCCGTGAGCGTCCGGGAATGCTCCATGGGCGTTTCGCGGATCACGCCGGCGAGCAGTTCCCGGGCTTCGCGAATCCGATCGACCGTGACCAGTTCCATGGCGTGATCGTGCCACCGCCACCTGGCCATGCGACGAGAGCGTGCCGGCAGAGTACCCTCGCACACAGCGGTCCGTGTCCGGACGGCCGCCGCTCGTCATTTCGCGGCGTGACCATTCCGGGCCCGATGACGGACCCCGCCACAGTCGTTTCACTGTCGTTTCCGGGAGGTCGTCGCATGGCGCACGTCGGTCGTGCCGCCGGAGTGCTCCCCCTGATCGGCGCCGTCGCAGCAGCGGCCGCCCTGGCCGGTGCCGCCGTGTTCACCGTCAGCCAGGCCGCCTGCCCGAACCCTGGCCACTACGTCCAGGACGGCGTGTCGGTGCACGTGGTCGGCGGCTGCTTCAACCGCGCCGAACTGCCCCGCACGGCGGTACCCGCCGAAGCGGCGGGCGCCGCCGGGCACGGCACACAGTCCCGGCCCTGACCGCCCGCGCTACGCCAGCGCTTGGTGCAGGTCCGCCACGAGGTCGTCGGCGTCCTCGATACCGACCGACAGCCGGACCAGGTCGGCGGGGACCTCGAGTTCCGAGTCGGCGACACTGGCGTGCGTCATCAGACCGGGGTGCTCGATCAGTGACTCCACGCCACCCAGCGACTCGGCCAGCGTGAACAGTTTCGTCCGTGCCACCACGTCCAGTGCCGCCTGTTGACCACCGGCGACCGTGAACGACACCATGCCGCCGAAGCGGCGCATCTGCTTCGCGGCGACCTCGTGGCCCGGGTGGTCGGCCAGGCCCGGGTAGCGCACACCGGTCACCTTCGGGTGGGCGAGCAGGAACTCCACCACCCGCTCCGCGTTGGAGCTGTGCTTCTCCATGCGCAGCGCGAGCGTCTTGATGCCGCGCAGCGTCAGCCACGCGTCGAACGGACCGGGCACGGCGCCCGCGCCGTTCTGCAGGAACGCCACCTGCTCGGCCAGTTCCTGCTCGGACGTGACCAGCGCGCCGCCGACGACGTCGGAGTGGCCGCCCAGGTACTTGGTGGTCGAGTGCACCACGACGTCCGCGCCGAGCTCCAACGGCTGCTGCAGGTACGGCGAGGCGAACGTGTTGTCCACGACCAGCCGTGCGCCCGCGTCGTGCGCGACGCCGGACAGCGCGGCGATGTCGGCGATGTTCAGCAGCGGGTTCGTCGGCGTCTCCACCCACACGATCCGCGTGGTGGGCCGGCACGCGGCCCGGACGGCGTCCACATCGGACAGCGTGACCGGGGTGTGCTCGATTCCCCAGTGCCGCAACACCTTGTCCACCAGCCGGAACGTGCCGCCGTACGCGTCGTCCGGGATGACGATGTGGTCTCCGGGCCGCAGCGTGGCGCGCAGCAGCACGTCACTGGCGGCCATGCCGGACGCGAACGCCCGCGCGTACCGGCCGTTCTCCAGCGCGGCAAGGCATTCCTCCAGGGCGACCCGGGTCGGGTTGCCGGTGCGCGAGTACTCGAAAC
>DASZXM010000163.1:0-1894 GCA_035546415.1 Pseudonocardiaceae bacterium | reverse complement strand
TGTACGGTCCACAGTGGAGCGATTCCGGCCGGCGGGCGCACCGGACGTGGTCGTGCTCGACCCGCCGCGCACCGGTGCCGGAGCGGCCGCGGTACGGCTGGTGGCCGGGGCGTCGCCGCGTGCGGTGGCGTACGTGGCCTGCGACCCGGCGGCGTTCGCCCGGGACGTCGCCACGTTCCGCGCCCGCGGGTACCGGCTCTCCGCGCTGCGCGCGTTCGACGCGTTCCCGATGACCCATCACGTCGAGTGCGTCGGCCTGCTGCTGCCGGTGTGAGGCCCCGCGATCGCCGTCGCCTTCCCCGCGCAACTGTCGCCGTCGCCGTCGCCGTCGCTGGCAGCGCTGACCGTCGCCCTGCTCGCGCGGCCGTGGGGGGTGTCGCAGCTCCCTTTGCTCTGCTTAGAGCCTGTTCACGAAGTGCTTGCTGATGTGTAGAGGGCCCGGCCGATCTTGTTGATGTGACCCTGGTGGGCCCATTGGGACAGCTGGACGCGGAAGCTGTTGATGTTGGTGATTTCGAGGATGGCGGCCAGTTCGGTGCCGCGCCAGGCGCGTCGGGGATTAGCGGCGAGCAGTTCGAGGACCTTCCCGCGTCGGTCGGGGCTTGTCAGCGTGGGCAGTGTTGGCGCGGGTGGTGGATCAGCGGCCGACGCGCTCGGTGTGGTCGGGCCACCCCACCGGGTGGCTGGCGGCACACCGGCCAGTTCCCGGGTCAGCCGGCGGGTCATCAGATGGACCGTGGCCCATAACACCATGGCTTCGTGGTGTTCGGGTCGGCGTTCGTAGCAGCGCACCAGCCGGCGGTAACGCATCAGCCAGCCGAACGTGCGTTCCACGACCCAGCGGCGCGGGAGCACGACGAAGCCGGACATGTCATCACTGCGCCGCACCACGGTCACGGCGATCGCGAGGACCTGCTGGGCCCAGGCGACCAGCCGCCCGGTGTAGCCACTGTCGGCCCAGACCAACGCCACGGTGGAAAACTTCTCCCGGAGCCTGGCCAGCAGCCGCAGCGCACCGTCGCGGTCCTGGACCGACGCCGCGGTGACGCTCACGCACAGCAGCAACCCGAGCGTGTCGACCGCGATGTGCCGCTTCTGACCCTTGATCTTCTTGCCACCGTCGTAGCCGCTGTCCGTCGCGGCGACGGTCTCAGCAGCCTTGACACTCTGCGCGTCGATGATCGCAGCCGTCGGCACATCCCGGCGGCCCAACAGCACCCGGATACGCCCACGGAGCCGGTCGACCAGCGCCTGCGGTAACCCGCGATCCGACCACCGCTCGAAGAAGGCGTACACCGCCTGCCACGGCGGGAAGTCCACCGGAAGCGCCCGCCACTCCACACCGTAACGAGTCAGGTACCCGATCGCGTCGAGCATCGCCCGCAGGTCGTGCAGCATCGGCCGCCCGGCCACCGCGACCAACTCCGCCATCACGCCCCGCGCTTCCGGCTCCAACACCGACCACTGCGCGTCCGACAGATCAGAGGGATACCGAGGCACACGCGCCCAACACGAACAGCCAGACCCGGCACAGTTGGCCTGACCGGGCGGGGTGGTGTAGACAGACAACAACGGGCTCCTGCCGCCGGGTTGCGTAGACAACACCCCAGCTACCAGGAGCCCGCCCTCACGTCATGCCACCACGCCGCGCAGACCACCAACATCTTTTTGGCACTTCACCAACAGGCTCTTACCTGGGCGCACCACTTTTCGCCGTTTGTGTTGCGTATAGGTGAGCAGAGCAAAGGACGCCGCAGGGTATCCCCGGCCGGGGGCGCCGTCGCGGCGGACACGGGATGGCCGAGCCAGCCGGCCGGAAAGACCGGCCGGAAGAACCGGCCGGGGCGCCGCCGCGGCGGACACGGATGGCCGAGCCAGCCGGCCGTGCCCACGG
>DASZXM010000162.1:0-22439 GCA_035546415.1 Pseudonocardiaceae bacterium | reverse complement strand
TGTTCTCGTCGAACACCCCGAGATACTTCTGCGCACGGTTGAACCACAGCCGGGCAATCGGTCTGCGGTTGTTGTCGTCGAGCAGGATGCTGAAGTAGCTCTTGTTGTCCCGTGCGACGACCCTGGACGCGGACACTTCGCCGCACACGATGGCCCGCACCACCCGATCGCCCTCCAGTTCGTCCTCGGTGGTCACGACCTGGTCACGTTCGATGGGAGACTCGGGAACCTGGTCGGTGTCAACGCCGCCGTCCGCCACCGGTTCGTTCTCGGCGTCCGTGGCGAGGGCATTCTGGAGGCGGTCGTTCGCCTGGTCGTTCAGAAACTGTCGCATCGCTCGTTCCACGAGCGGCTGGAACTGCTCACGCACTCGCTGGGTGAACACGCCTTCGTAGACCCGACTGCCGAGGAACTTGACCCAGTCAGGGTCGGGCTGCTTGAACTGGGCGGCAAGAACGCGCTTGAGCTGCCCGACGTACTTCAACTCGCCCGCGGCGCTGACAGCCGAGTCGACATCGAAGGAACCTTTGGCGAGCTTCGACAACTCGGAAAGCAGCGTCGCATCAATGTCCGAAAGGTCCAGAACCAGGTACGGTTTGGAGTCCATCAGGTTCGCGCGGTCCAGATCGGTGTAGAACTGATATACTTCGCCGTTGGTCAGAATCGCGATCCGCGCCTTGGTGACCGTGAAGTACCGGTACAGCTGCGCCGTGTGCTCGGGGCGTAGCGTTTCGTGGATCTTCTTGACCTCCACCAGAATCTGGACCTGTCCATCGTTGGTGATGGCGTAGTCGATCTTCTCGCCCTTCTTGATCCCCACGTCAGCGGTGAACTCAGGGACGACCTCGGCGGGATCGAACACGTCGTAGCCCAGGACGTTACTGATGAACGGCATGACGAACGCGTTCTTGGTCGCCTCCTCCGTCTCAATGCCGGCCTTCTGCTGACGAATTTTCGTGGCCAATTGTTGGACACGATCCGCGATCTCCATTGACCGTCCTTTCTGCTACGCCGCAAACTACGTCGCCGGACCAGGTCCGGGCGTTACGCGCGCAATGCAGAAGGGGGACGGTCCGGGCTACTGGCCGCGTTGGCCGTCGATGGACTCTCGCAGGATGTCCATGTGGCCGGCGTGGCGGGCGGTTTCCTCGATCATGTGGGTGAGTGCGTACCGCAGGGCGAAGTTCATGTCCTTGCCGCGCGCCTTGTCGTCCAGGCGGGCTCCGGCGATGGACCGCCTCGACCGTTCGCATTCCGTCTGGTACGCCGCCACGATGCTCGCCACCGTGTCGCCCGGTTCGATCGCGAACGCGCCGTGTTGGTCGTCCTCCGGCCACGGGTACTCCAGATCCAGGCCGGCGAAGTCGATGCTGAAC
This sequence comes from Pseudonocardiaceae bacterium, assembly GCA_035546415.1. Lineage (GTDB taxonomy): Bacteria > Actinomycetota > Actinomycetes > Mycobacteriales > Pseudonocardiaceae > DATEPR01. The sequence goes on along the minus strand of DASZXM010000162.1, from coordinate 21,063 downwards.
CAGAACCGCTCCACGCCGGTCAGGTGCTTGACCAGGCCGGCCGGGGTCAGGGCCGACGCCGGGACCGGGCGGCTGAACGCCTGGTCGTCCGACAGGCCGGTGATCTTGTGCACGATCGTGGAGCGCAGGAAGTCCAGCATCTGCGTCAGTGTGTCCCGCTCGTCGCCCGTTTCGGTCGGGCGGTGCCGTTCGACCATGGGCACGAGCATCTCACCGGATGGGTCGGACGCGCCCGTCCCACGTGTCGTCCAGCAGGCCGGGGAGGTACTCCGCCAGTTGCTCCGGGAAGACCTGTTCGGAGGTCGTCCGCAGTTCGCGCTGGGTCCACCACCGGTGGCGGTCGATGGTGCGTTCCTCCAGTTCGGTGAAACCGTTGCGGTGCACCGCGTCCACGTCGGCCGGGCCGACCCTGGCCAGGAAGAACCACTCCTCGCCGTGGTACATCTCGCCGTCGTAGGGGAAGCTCACCCGCCGGATCCACGCCGGGCCGACCAACCGGTCCTCCGTCGCCTTCAGGCCGGTTTCCTCGAACAGCTCGCGCACCGCCGTGGCCCGCAGGTCCTCGCCGTCCTCGACGCCACCGCCGGGGGTGAACCAGAACTCCCGCGCCGGGCTGGCCGGGTCGACGCCGTGGAAGAGCAGCACCCGGCCCGCCGGGTCGGCGAGCACGATCCGGGCCGACCGCCTGCGCGGCGGTGACTGGAACACCTCCTCGTCCGGCTCGGCGATCTCGAAGTACTCCGGTTGCACCGCCGTGCCGGCCAGGCGCAGCCAGCGGACCAACCGCCTGCGCCGCAGCGACTTCGTGTCCCGTACCGCGTCGTTGTGCACGCGCCTGGCCAGCACGACGCGCGTCTCCGCGTCCGCCAGTTCCTCCGCGAGGGCGCCCGGCAGGGTGGACCGGTCCAGTTCGGCGAGCAGGCGGGACAGTTCGTTCTCCGTCGCCTCGCGGTCGCGGCGGTCGGCCAGTTCGGCGCGGTCAGCCGCGGACCGCAGCGCGTCGGCGAACGCGATGCCGCCCGTCGCGGCGACCGCCCGCGCCACGACCGCCCGCCGGGCCAGCGCCGCCTCCAGGCCGGCCCACGCCGCGTCCGTGCGGACGTGCAGCCGGTCCAGCCGGTTGGCCGTGCCCAGCAGCCACGGGCCGAGCACCAGCACGACCACCAGCAGGCCGACCAGCAGTGCGACCACGGATTGCACGTTCATTCAAGCGTCCCCTCCAGCCCGTGGAGGTCAATTGTCCCCCGCCTCGTGCACCCGCCCCGGGGTGGCCGCGATGGCCGTCTCGTACACGCGCAGCACCTGCGTCGCGACGATCGTCCAGTCGTACGCCGCCACCCGCCCGGACGCCGCCTCCGCCAGGGCGGCGCGCCGGTCCTTGTCGACGAGCAGACCACCGATCGCGTCGGCGAGGGCCGCGTCGTCACCGACCGGTGCCAGCACGCCGAGCCTGCCGTCGTCCAGCACGCGCCGGAACGCGTCGATGTCGCTTGCCACCACCGGGGCGCCGGCCGCCATCGCCTCCGTGAGGATCATGCCGAAACTCTCGCCACCGGTGTTGGGCGCGCAGTAGACGTCCATGCTGCGCATCGCCCGCGCCTTCGTCACGTCGTCGGCCTGGCCGAGCAGCACGAGCCGGTCGGCCAGGTCCGGGCCCGCGGCGCGGCGCAGGTCGTCCGGTTCGCCCCGGCCGACGACCAGCACCCGCAGGTCACCGAACTCCGGCAGCAGCCTGCGCAGCGCGCGCAGCAGCACGTCCATTCCCTTGCGCGGCTCGGTGAACCGGCCCACGAACCCGACCGTCGTGCCGTCCCTGGTGAAGCCGGGCAACGGCTCGCTGTCCGCGTAGAAGCCCACGTCGACGCCGTTGGGGATCTCCACCGCGTCACCGCCCAGGTGCTGCACCTGCACCCGCCGGGCCAGCGCGGACACCGCGATGCGGGCGGTGATCTTCTCCAGGAACGGCTGCAGGAACGGCTGGAACGCCAGCAGCGCCCGGGACCGCGGGGTGGACGTGTGGAACGTCGCCACGATCGGGCCGTCCGCCTCCATCAGCGCCAGCATCGACAGGCTCGGCGCCGTCGGCTCGTGCAGGTGCAGCACGTCGAAGTCGTGCTCCCGGATCCACCTGCGGGCCCGCGCGTACGACCGGGGGCCGAACGACAGGCGGGCCACCGAGCCGTTGTACGGGATGCCCAGCGCCCGGCCGGCCGGGGTGACGAAGTCGGGCACCGGCCGGTCCTCGTCCGCCGGGGCGAGCAGGTCGACCTCGTGGCCGAGCCTGCGCAGCGCCCGCGCCAGGTCGACGACGTGCGACTGGACGCCGCCGGGCACGTCGAGCGAGTAGGGGCAGACGATGCCGACCTTCATGGCGTGTCCGGCGGCGGGGTGTCCAGGTCGGCCAGCCACAGCTTCTGCCACATGTGCCAGTCGGCGGGCGCGGACGCGATGTCACCGGCGAACACGTCCGCCATGGCCTGGGTCGCCGCCGGCACACTTGATTTCCCGCCGACGTGCACGGGCGGGTGGATGCGGAACGTCCAACCGCCGTCGTCGGTGAACCAACTGCCCACCGGCAGCAGCGCGGCACCGGTCCGGGCGGCCAGCAGCGCGGGCCCGCCGGGCATCCGGGTCTGTTCGCCGAAGAACATGACCGGGACACCGGACGACGTGAGGTCGCGGTCGCTGATCAGGCACACGACCTTGTTGGCCCGCAGCCGCTGGGACAGCACGACGACCGGGTGCCGCTCGCCGCCGGTCAGCGGCAGCACCTCGAAGCCCAGCGACTCCCGGTACGCGACGAACCGCCGGTAGATCGACTCCGGTCGCAGCCGTTCCGCGACCGTGGCGAACCCGCCCTGTCGCTGCGCCAGCCACACGCCCGCGATGTCGAAGTTGGCCGAGTGGGACAGCGCGAGGATCGCACCGTTGCCCTCGGCCAGTGCCGTGTCCAGGTACTCCTGGCCGGCGATGTGCGGGTCGACCTGCTTGTACAGCGCCGCGAGGTCCATCGACGGCAGCCGGAACGCCTCGGACCAGTACCGGGCGTACGAGCGGACCCCGGCCAGCACCAGCTCGCCCAGCTCGTCCGCGCCCGCCTGGGGCACCACCCGGGCCAGGTTGCGGCGCAGCTGCCGCACGCCGGGGCCGGCGCGCCGATAGGCCCGGTCGGCGCCGAACCGGAACAGCACCGTCATCGCGCTCTCCGGCAGCACACCGCCGAGGCGCCAGCCGACGCCGAAACCGAGATCGGCCAGCCGGCCGCCGAGGTCCGTCACCTACGTGGCCTCCCCGTTCGTTCTCGCCGACCGCTGCACCGACAGCAGCCGCTGCGCGCCCGTGATCACGGCGAGCACCGCGAGCAGCAGCAGCGCGACCCGTGCCGCGTACGGCACGCCGAGGCCTTCCAGGCCGGTGCCGACGAGCGCGATGATGAACCGCTCCGCGCGCTCGACGAGACCGCCGTCACCGCGCAGGCCCTCGGCCTCCGCGCGCGCCTTGATGTAGGAGATCACCTGCGCCGCGACGAGGCTGACCAGCGCGGCGGCGCCGGTGATGTCGTCGTGCGCGACGACCAGCGCCCACCAGCTGATGCAGCCGAACAGCACGCCGTCGGCGATGCGGTCGCAACTGGCGTCCAGCACGGTGCCGAACGGCGTCACCTGGCCCGACGTCCTGGCCATCGACCCGTCCAGCAGGTCGAACAGCACGAACACGGTAACCAACACGCTGCCGATGAACAGCTGGTTGAGCGGGAAGAAGACCAGCGCGGACACCACCGTGCCGAGGGTGCCGATCACGGTGATCGCATTGGGAGTGAGACCGGCTCGGACGAGTCGCGCGCCGACGGGATCGGTCACGCGGGAGACGGAGGCACGGGCGAGGATGTTGAGCATGACGCTGTCGGCTGCACCTGGGGTCGGGGACGCTGGCCTGCGCAGCGTATCGGCCCTGTTGGCTCGTCCGGCGACCACACGGCACGTGGACGCGTCTCGGCCCGGTGCTCAGCAGCCCCAGGACGGGCCGAACGGGTCGGGACCGGCCTTGCGCAGTGTCGCGCAGATCTCACCGAGCTGTTCGACCTGGTCGGCGCTGAGCACGTCGAACAGCAGCGACCGGACCTGGTCGACGTGGCTGGGCGCCGCGTCGGCCAGCATGGCGAAGCCCTTCTCGGTCAGCACGGCGAACGCCCCCCGCTTGTCCGACGGGCATCCCCGGCGCTCGACCCAACCCTGCGCCTCCATCCGGGCGATCGCATGGGACAGGCGGCTGCGGGAGAATCGGCTGCGCTCGGCCAGTTCGCTCATGCGGAGGGTGCGATCGGGGGCCTCGGACAGCGACACCATGATCTCGAAGTACGTCATGGGCAGGCCCGAGTCCCGCTGCAGCTGGCGCTCCAGCTCGCTCTCGACCATGCGCGTGGCCGCGAGGTAGTTGCGCCACACCTGCTGCTGATCGGCAGAGAGCCAGCGAGCGTCGTCCATACGTTGAGTGTACCTTGTTGGTTGAAGTCTCAACCAATTCTTGCTACAGTCGTAGTTGAATGTTCAACCATACCGGCTCGGACGATCCGGTAGTCGTAACGTATCAGAGGAGGTTCGAACTCATGAGTACGTCAGCGGTGGCGATCCCCGGCTACGTGACCGGTACCTGGACCATCGACCCAGTGCACTCGGACGTCTCGATCGTCGCCAGGCACTTCATGGTCAGCAAGGTGCGCGGCCACTTCAAGGAGTACTCGGGCACCATCGTGACCGCCGAGAACCCGCTGGAGTCGACCGTCGAGGCGACGATCAACGCCGGCTCGATCGACACGAACAACGAGCAGCGCGACGGCCACATCCGCAGCGCCGACTTCCTGGACGTGGAGAACTTCCCGGAGATCACGTTCAAGTCCACCGGCGTCACACAGCACGGCGACGACTTCAAACTGGTCGGCGACCTGACGCTGCACGGCGTCACCAAGCCGGTCACGCTGGACCTGGAGGTGTCCGGTGTCGGCCCCGACGCCTACGGCGGCACCCGGTTCGGCTTCTCCGCGAAGACCTCGGTGCTGCGCAGCGAGTTCGGGATGAGCTTCCACCCGGTCATGGAGACCGGTGGCGCGGTCGTCAGCGACAAGCTCGACGTGCACATCGAGATCGAGGCCGTCCTGCAGCAGCAGGAGTCCTGAGGTACAGCGCACATGGCGGCCGGCACACACGCGAGCCGGCCGCCATACGCGTGTCCGGCGCCGGCACTCCGCGGGTCAGTCGGCCCGGTGCCACGCGGTGGACAGCAGTGACCACGTCTCGGCGAGCAGTTCGGGCAGCACCTTCGTGTGCCCGACCACCGGCATGAAGTTCGAGTCGCCGCCCCACCGGGGCACGACGTGCTGGTGCAGGTGAGCGGCGATACCGGCGCCTGCCACCTCGCCCTGGTTCATGCCGATGTTGAACCCGTGCGGCGCCGACACACCGCGGATGATCCGCATCGCGCGCTGCGTGAACTCGGCGAGCTCGACCGTCTCGGCGGGTGTCAGGTCGGTGTAGTCGGGGATGTGCCGATAGGGCACGACCATCAGGTGCCCCGGGTTGTACGGGTACAGGTTCAGCACCGCGTACACCAGGGTGCCCCTGGCCAGGATCAGCCCGGCGGCGTCGTCGAGCTGCGGGATGCGGCAGAACGGGCACCCGTCGGCGTCCTCCCCGACCGGCTTGCTGGCGCCCCGGATGTAGGCCATCCGGTGGGGCGTCCACAGCCGCTGCAACTCGTCCGGAACGCCGACACCGTCCTGCTCGACCAACTCGGGTCCGTCCGACCCGACAGTTGCCTCCATTGGGAAGATCCTAGCCAGCGCCGGGACGGCTCAGCCGACCGTGAAGGTCTCCGCGCTGGGCGAGCGGTTGTCCCGGGCGGCGATCCACGCCGCGACGGCCTCGACGGCGTCGGCAACCGGCACACCGTTGATCTGCGACCCGTCGCGGAACCGGAACGAGACGGCGCCGGACTCGACGTCGTTGCCGCCTGCCAGGAGCAGGAACGGCACCTTGCCCGTGGTGTGGGTGCGGATCTTCTTCTGCATGCGGTCGTCCCCGGCGTCCACGTCGACCCGCACACCCCTGGCCCGCAGTGCGTCGGCGATCGACCGCAGGTGCGGCACGTGCTCGTCGGCGATCGGGATGCCGACCACCTGCACCGGCGACAGCCATGCCGGGAACGCGCCCGCGTAGTGCTCGGTCAGCACGCCGAAGAACCGCTCGATCGACCCGAACAGCGCCCGGTGGATCACGGCGGGCTGCTGGCGGGAGCCGTCGGACGCGGTGTACTCCAGCTCGAACCGGCGCGGGTGGTTGAAGTCGACCTGGATGGTGGACATCTGCCAGTACCGGCCGATCGCGTCCTTGGCCTGCACGGAGATCTTCGGCCCGTAGAACGCGGCGCCACCCGGGTCGGGCACCAGTTCCAGGCCGGACGCCTCGGCCGCGGCACGCAACGCCTCGGTGGCCTCCTCCCACTGCTCCGGCTCACCCATGAACTTGTCCGAGTCGTCGCGAGTGGACAGTTCCAGGTAGAAGTCGTCCAGGCCGTAGTCGCGCAGCAGGTCGAGCACGAAGTCCAACAGGAACTTCAGCTCGTCGGGCATCTGCTCCTTGGTGCAGTAGATGTGCGAGTCGTCCTGGGTGAACCCGCGGGTGCGGGTGAGACCCTGCACCACACCGGACTTCTCGTACCGGTACACCGTACCGAACTCGAACAGCCGCAGCGGCAGCTCCCGGTACGACCGGCCGCGGGACCGGTAGATCAGGTGGTGCATCGGGCAGTTCATGGCCTTGAGGTAGTAGTCCGACCCCTCGAACTCGATCGGCGGGAACATCGTGTCCTTGTAGTGCGGCAGATGTCCCGACGTGAGGAACAGGCCCTCCTTCGCGACGTGCGGCGTGTTCACGAACTCGTAGCCGGAGTCGGCGTGCCGCTGCCGCGAGTACTGCTCCAGCTCACGCCGGATGATGCCGCCCTTCGGGTGGAACACGGCCAGGCCGGAGCCGATCTCGTCGGGGAACGAGAACAGGTCCAGTTCCGCGCCCAGGCGGCGGTGGTCGCGCCGCTCGGCCTCGGCGAGCATCTCCAGGTGCGCGTCCAGCGCCTCCTGCGACTCCCACGCCGTGCCGTAGATCCGCTGCAGCTGCTTGTTGTGCTCGTCACCGCGCCAGTACGCGGCCGCCACCCTGGTCAGCTTGAACGCCGGGATGTGCTTGGTGGTCGGCACGTGCGGGCCGCGGCACAGGTCGCCCCACAGCTTCTCGCCGGACCGCGGGTCCAGGTTGTCGTAGACGGTCAGCTCGCCCGTGGCGCCGACCTCCATGACCTCGCTGGCGTCCACGTCGCCCTTGAGGTCGACCAGTTCCAGCTTGTACGGCTCGTGGGCCAGTTCCGTCTTGGCCGCGTCGATCGAGTCGACGACACGGCGGGAGAAACGCTGCGCGCCCTTGACGATCTGCTTCATGCGCTTCTCCAGCGCCTGCAGGTCCTCGGGCGTGAAGTGGTGGTCGATGTCGAAGTCGTAGTAGAAGCCGTCCCGGACCGGCGGGCCGATGCCCAGCTTCGCCTCCGGGAACTGCTGCTGCACGGCCTGCGCGAGCACGTGCGCGGTCGAGTGGCGGATCACGCTGCGGCCCGCGTCCGTGTTCGCCGCGACGGCCTCGACCTCGACGTCCTCGTCCGGCACCCAGGACAGGTCGCGCAGCCGGCCGTCCGGCTCGCGGACCACGACGACGGCGTCGGCGCCCTTGCCGGGCAGCCCGGCCTCCCGTACCGCTGTGCCGGCCGTCGTGCCCGCCGTGACCACCACGCGTGCGGCTGGTGCTGCGGCGGTGCGGGTTGGCTGGGACACGATGGCTCCTCGGGAGTGGGTCGTCAGCGGTACCGTCAAATGCTATCGGCCGGGCGCTTCGGATCACCTGCGGGTTTCTTGGGCAGCGCTTGTGCGGTCCTCAGCGTCCTCTCACGACCGGTCGGCATCGTGGTGGCATGACAGAGAACTCGGGCACTCCACAGCACTTCCCCGGCTCCGACACCCCGACCGGCCCGATCCCGGTGCCGCCCCCGGTGGCCGTGACGGAGCACCCGGGACGCTCGCGTGGCCGACCGCGTGTGGCGGTCCTGGCCGGCAGCGCCGCCCTGCTGGCCGCGTTGCTCGGCGGCGCCGGCGGTGCGCTGATCGACCACGGCCTCACCAGCGGCGACACCACCGGTGCGACGGCGACGGCACAGGCCGCGTCGAACACGACCAGCGGCACGAACACGACGGCGGGCACGGTCAGCTCGGTGGCGAGCAAGGCGCTGCCCAGCGTCGTGGAGATCACCCAGCGCGGCACGGGTGAGGAGAGCATCGGCTCCGGCGTGATCCTGACGTCGGACGGCGAGATCCTCACCAACAACCACGTCATCGCGGGCGGCGGCACGCTCACCGTCACGTTCTCGAACGGGAAGACGGCCACGGCGACGGTTGAGGGCACCAGCCCGAGCAGCGACCTCGCCCTGATCAAGGCACGGAACGTGAGCGGCCTGACGGCGGCCACGCTCGGCGACTCCAGCACGGTCCAGGTGGGAGCGGAAGTGGTGGCCATCGGCGCGCCCGAGGGTCTGCGGAACACGGTCACGTCCGGCATCGTGAGCGCGTTGAACCGGCAGGTCACGGTGAGCGGGGAGAGCCGGTCCGACAACCCGATGGCGGCCTGGGAACAGCCCGACTCGCAGGTCACGTACAGCGCGATCCAGACGGACGCGTCGATCAATCCGGGCAACTCCGGTGGCCCGCTGCTGGACATGAACGGCGACGTCGTGGGCATCAACTCGGCGATCTACTCGCCAGCGTCCGCCTCCGGCCAGGGCGGCAGCGTGGGATTGGGCTTCGCGATCCCGATCAACCAGGCGAAGACGATCATCCAACAGATGCGCGGCGGCACGAGCAGCTGACCACAGGGGCACGGCCCGGCCACGGGATGGCCGGGCCGTCATCGGTTCGAGTGGGGTGTCAGTGGCCGGGGAGGACCGTGATCGTGCCCGCCGTGACCAAGACCAGCAGGGAGCCGCGCAGGTAGGTGTGGTCCTCGACGTCGGGTCCGCAGTCGTTGCCGGCGCCGTCGGGCAGGGTGGAGCCGGGGCCGAGGCCGGCGCCGGTGGCCGGGTCGAGGGTGAGCAGCATGGCGTGTTCGGCGCACGTGTACGGGTTGGGCCCGACCGTGTGCCGGATCAGGTACAGCCGGCCGGCGGCCATCACGGGCAGGTCGGCCTCCTCGGGGAAGTGCCAGTGCCGTTCCCACAGCTGGTCGCCGGTGTGCAGGTCGAGAGTGAGGACGTCGACGCCGGTGGACCAGGCCAGATGGGTGCCGTCGGTGACGACCGTGTCCGGTTCGAAGCCGTCGACGGTGGTCCACAGCTGCCGGCCGGTCGCCGTGGCCAGCGCGACGTAGCGCTCCTCCTGTTCGGCGAGCACGACATCGCCGACGACGATCATCGGGCCGAGCTGGCCGGCGACGGTGCCGCGGACGACGTCCAGCGGCGTCGTCCAGCGGCGGTGACCGTCCAGGCCGAACGCGATGACCTGCTCGCCGAGCAGGTGCGGTTCCGGGAAGCCGGCCGTGACGCACTGTTCCATCACGTACACGCCACCACCGTCGGCACCGGCGCCGCGCGCCCGGCACCCCGCGCCGAGCAGGACCGGCCAGGCGTGGCCGTCCCGGGCCGGCAGGTAGGTGAGGTGGCCGGCCGTGTCGGTGTACATCAGCCCGTCGCCGACCACCAGTCGGCCGACGCAGTTGCCGACCGGCGCGATCTGGCCCGGGCGCGGCGCGACGCAGTCGACCTGCGTGGCCAGCCGTTCCCGCCAGCGCATCCGGCCGGTCGCCGTGTCGAACGCGATCGCGTCGGTCCCTTGCGCCGTGTCGACGACGACGAAGGTCGTGGTGCCGTCCTGGGTCAGCGCGGCGTCGTGCACCCGCCAGCCCAGCTCGTAGTGGTGCCAGCGTTCGCCACCGGTGCGCAGGTCGAGCACTGACACGCCGTACAGCGTCGCGCCACCGCGGTCGGTCTGGCCCACGACAAGCGCCACCGAACCGGCCACGGCGAACACCCTGGCCGTACGCCCCCACAACTTTTTATCCACTGTGGACGGAGCGGTGCCGGCGGCCGTGGGCAGCGGGCCGGCGGCGGTCGTGGCGTCCACGTCCCGCGCGGTGGCCAGTCCGGCGCTGACGAACGCCGTGCCGGCCAGCACGGCGACCACGACCGCCGCCGCCACGGCAGCCGGCCGCCACCGCCAGCCGGGCGCGACGGCTCTGCTCGACGCGGCCAGCACCTGGCCGACGGCCAGCACCAGCAGCGCGACGCAGGACAGACCCGGGCCGGGGCCGATCGGCTGGTCGACCGGCAGCCCCGCGATCGCCCACCCGGACAGCGCGGCGCCCGCGACGGCGGCCACGGCGCCCCACCACCGCACCCGGCGGCCCGGCCGGACGAGCGCCACGATCCCCAGCAGCACGGCGGCGGCGACGGCGACCAGCAGCCAGATCAGCCAGGGCTGCCCGGTCGACAGATCACGAATGGCCGGCAGGTTCCGCCCGCCCGACCACGCCAGTCCGGCCGCCACGGCCGTACCCGCGACACCGGCGCCGGTGAGGGTGCTGGCGACCACCGGCCGGCCGACCGGTACCGGTCGGTCGTCGGGCTGCTCGGTGACCGGTTCGGCCACGACGTACACATGGTCGAGTGCCTCGACGTCGGACAGGGGCCGGACGTCGACCACCGGCTGGTCGTCGTCCGGCTCGGGAGGGTACGCGTCCGCCACATCCACCAGCCAACATCACAAAACCGTGATGCGGTAGCGGCCGCCGGCAGTTCTGCCGCACATCGCTCATTATCGGCGGCCGGAAATATGCGATCGGCGTTCGCTCGAATCCGGTTCGAAGCGGCGTCGGCGGTCGCGGCCGATCCATTACCGTTCCCCGCGCATTTGACTCGATGCTGTCGGCGAATGGCGAAAACCATGCAGCCGCACGACAACCACGAGCAGCGACCACACCCGCCCGGGTACACGCCTGCCACGGCGCCGCGAACCACGCCGCTCGGCCGGTCCGCATGGCCCTGACCTGACCACATGCGCCCGGATCACCGAGCGGATCCGGGCACTCGCTCCACGTGACGATCGGCCCGGCCGCCGTGTCCCCGTCACCGTATGGAGCCGTACCGCGTCGAAAAACCACCATTACGGCCCACATCTTGCGAAAAGACCGAGCTAGGTGCACGTGCAGCTGCTCGACCATTAATCCGTTCGAGGGAACTGCGTGTAGCCCCGGTTCCGCAATGGCAACAGCCGGTAGGCTTCCGCCACGGCGCGTGCCGGACCATCGAGGTGAAAGCGTGATCTCAAGCTGCGGGCCGGCGGCGTCCGTGACGAACAAGTCGGAATGCGTCGTCGGGAGAGCCGACAGGGCTGGTTGTCGTCCATGACCGTGCCAATATCGATGCCCGGCGGACCCGTCTCGCCGCTGCCACCGAGCACGGCGCGACGGGAGCGGGTGCTGCTCGCGCGGAAGTGGGCCTACCTGCTCAGCGCGACGGCGTACATCCCGCTGCCGTACCCGGACGTCGAGACCGAGTTGCTGGGCATGGTCGACCGGCTGCTGGACGCGCTGCGCAACGAACCGTTCGATCCCGAACCCGCGCTCGACGTCGCGAGACGACTGGTCGGCATGAACTGCGTGGGGCAGGGCAGCTTCCAGCGCACCGTGGACATCCTGGGCAAAGCCCTGCTGCGCCAGCCGGAACTGCGGGCCGTGCGCAAGCTGGCGGACAAGGTCGTCCGGCTGCTCGGCACGCTGGCCGCGGGCTATGTGGACGCCGTCCGCAAGCTGACCCTGCAGCAACAGGAGGACCTGAACCGCACAGTGGTCGCGATGGGCCGCGACACGCGAGAGTCGCAGCAGGCGGCGGAGGCGACGCTGTCGGCGGTGCTGGACGTGGCGACGACGGGCATCGCGATCCTGACCCCGGCCGGCGGTTTCGAGCGGACCAACCCCGCACTCGCCACGATGCTCGGATATGCCCCCAGCGAACTCGCCGCAGTCAGCCTGTTCGACCTGCTGCCGCCGGACGACGAAATTTTCGTCCGCGCGGGGCTGGAGCAGTTGGCGGACGGCAGTCTCACACGCCTGCGGCAGCGCAGGAACCTGACGACCCGGGCGCGCGACACGATCCCGGTGACCCTCACGGCGGGCCTGCTGGCCGACACGGACCGGTCGATCCTGATCGTCCAGGACGACACCGAACTGCGGCTGCTGCAGCGCCAGCTGACCAGGCAGTCGCTGCACGACGTGGTGACCGGCCTGCCCAACCGGCAGTTCTTCACGACCCGCCTGGAAAGCACGCTGCACCGCGCCGACCCGAAAACCGGTGCCACGGTGTACCACCTGGACCTGGACGGGTTCGCGATGGTCGCGGACGGCCGGGGCCGGCAGGTGGGCGACCAGCTGCTGAAGGTGGTCGCCGACCGCCTGAAGGCGCTGATGGCGGACGAGAAGGCGATGGTCGCCCGGCTGGACAGCGACGAGTTCGCGATCCTGGTGGAGAACTCCCCCAGCACGCCGGACATCGCCACGACCGTCGGCCGGATCAACCAGGAACTGGCCGAACCGGTCTACATCGACGGCCAGGGCGTGACGGTGTCGACGAGCATCGGTGTGGTCCACCGCCCGCGCCGGGACGTCGACCCCACGGAGTTGCTGCGCGCGTCGGACCTGGCGCTGCGCCGGGCGAAGGAACACGGGCGCCGGCAGTGGGAACTGTTCGACGCCGGCCAGGACGAGCAGGACCGAACGCGGTTCAACCTCGCGACGACGATGCCGTCGGCGTGGGAGATGGGCGAGATCCAGCTGAGTTACCGCCCCGAGGTGGCCCTGAACACGGGCCGGCCGCTCGGCCTGGAACCGGTGCTGCGGTGGGACCACCCGACGTTCGGCCCGGTCGACAACGACCGCTGTGTCGAGCTGGCCGAGCGCACCGGCCTGATGCTGTCCCTGGGCGACTGGGTCCTGCACTCGGCGTGCGTGCAGCTGCGCCGGTGGCACCGCGAGTCCGGTCTGGACCTGCCGCTGGTCGTCGCGTTGAGCGAGGGCCAGGCGGTGGACCCGGACCTGGTCAGCAGGGTGCTGCGCATCCTGGACGACGACGATGTGGCACCGGAACGGCTGCGCATCGGCGTGCCGGTGCGCCTGCTGCGCGGCGACCGCCCGGAACCGGCCGAACACCTGCGGGTCCTGGCCGACGAGGGGGTGGGCATGCTCCTGCACGGCTTCGGCGGCGCCGCCGACCTGACGTGCCTGGAGGACCTGCCGGTCACGGCGGTGCGCCTGGACAGCGGCCTGGTCAGCGACCAGGCGGAGCGGGCGAAGGCCGGAACGTCGTTGCTGGACAAGGTTCTGATGGATCTGATCGAGGTCGTCCACCGCGCGGGCGGCACGGTAGCGGTGGACGGCGTGCACACCGAGTCCCAGGCACGGTGGTGGCGGGAGGCAGGCGCGGACACCGCGCTGGGCCGGTGCTTCCAGACCTGGTGATCGACCACCCCGGTCAGGTGCGCGCCGCCGTCACCACCGCCGTCGTGTACGACATGGTGAAGCGGCCGCCGAACGCGTCGACGGCGTCCCCGATGCCGGCTTCCAGCGCGGCCACCTTGTCGGCCGGCAGCAGGCTCACTCCCCCGTGGGTCGCGATCTGGTCCACCCACTCGTCCCGCGAGTAGACCCGCTCCCACGCGTACCGCCACTGCTCGGGCTCGCCGAACACGCCCACCTCGCGCATCCCGTCACCCGCCCGGTCCAGCATCACCGCGTAGGCGTCCATCACCGACTGGTTCGGGTCCAGCCTGGGCATGTCCGGCATCACCCGCCGGTACACCACGTCGAACGCCCTGCCCAGCTCGACCGGCGCCTGGCCGACGTTCCAGAAGCAGGCCAACCGGCCGCCGGGCCGCAACACCGACCCGGCCTTGGCGGCGCCGCGCACCGGGTCCACCCAGTGCCACGCCGTCCCCGCGACGACAGCGTCGAACAGGCGATCGCGGCCGTCCCAGTCCTCGAACCGGGCCACCTCGACGTCGAAACCATCCCGGCGGGCGACCTCGGCCATCCGGGCGTCGACCTCGACGCCCAGGACCCGGCACCCCGCGGCCCGGAACAGCCGGCTGGAGATGCCGGTGCCGCAGCCGACGTCGACGAAGTCGGGTCCGGGGCTGGCGGCGACGATCCGGGACACCGTCTCGGCCGGATAGCTGGGCCGGGCCCGGTCGTACCGGTCGGGGTCGGCACCGAAGGACTGGGCGACATCACGTGCCTCATGCGGAGTGGGCATGCGCCCACTCTAGTGGGCGGTCGCCCACTAGAACAAGCGATACGATTGATCTGTGCCGACCGGCGTGGCCATGCGCGACGTGCGCGAGCAACTCTTCTCCGCCGCCGACCGCGTCCTGCTGCGGGACGGCCCCATCGGGCTGACCAGTCGTGCCGTCACCACCGAGGCCGGCTGCGCGAAAGGCGTGCTGCACCGCCACTTCGAGGACTTCGACGCGTTCCTGGCCGAATTCGTGCTCGACCGCGTCAACCGGATGGACGCCGGCGCGGCCGGCCTGCGTGACGCCGCCGGCACCGGGAATGTCGTCGACAACATCACCGAGGCGCTCGTCGCGCTGTTCAACTCGGTGGCCGTCGCGATCGTCGCGCTCGTGTCGTTCCGCGACGAACTGCGCGCGCGGCTGCGCATCACGTGGCCTGCGGGCGTGCCCGTCCTCACCGAGGCCATCGTCCTGATGTCCGACTACATCGCCGCCGAACGCGCCTTCGGCCGCATCGCTGACGACGCCCAGGAGGACTGGCTCGGTCCCGCGCTGATCGGCTCGGCACACCTGCTGTTCGCCGACCGCACCGGTCCCAAGCCGGACGCCACCACCGTGCGGACGATGGTGGCGTCGGTGCTGCACAAGGTGTTGCCGGAATGAGCGGCGACCACGGCGTCCCGTGGTCGCCGCTCTGGCCTCAGTAACTGAACCGCTGCACCTGCGTACCGTCCGGTGAGTAGGTCCACCCGGTCCGGGTCGCCGGGTCCACCTGGATCGACTGTTCGGTGTTCCCGTTGTACTCGCCCAGGAAGTACCCGGTCGCGAAGTCGAACCCGCCCAGTACCGACACGGTCTTCCCGGTGGTCAGGTCCACCACCGCGATCTGGCTCATCGCGTTGTTGTCCGAGATCACCCCGTTGATGCTGCCGAACTGCGGCTTGCCCATCGGCGTCTGGAAGGCCACCAACGCCAGGTGGTGCACCGAGTCCACGGCGAACCCGAGCGCCGGCTGCTGCCGCACCGCGATCGCCGAGCCCTCAACCAGCGGGCTGCCCGTCGACGGGATCAGGTTCGTCGTGCCGGCGATGTTCAGGCTGAACGACCGGTACGACATCTGGTACACCGAGTGGCTGCCCTGGTCGACGGCGATCCGGCTGGAACACCCGTCACCGGACGTGCCCGGTGTGATCGCGCCCGAGCCCGGGTCGACGTCGGCGAGCAGGCCGGCACCGCCACCGCCGAAGCAGATCAGCCCGCCACCGGCCTTCGCCAGCACGGCCGCGCCGCTGCCCTGGTCGACGTCGACGAGGCCGTAATGACCGGCCGCGATGCCCGGCGCGTCGGCCGGCAGTGCCGTCACAGCTCCACTGCCCAGGTCGACCGACAGCACCACGTCCGCGTTGTCCGAAGCCCGGTGCGCCAACACTTCCGCGCGGTGCCGGGCCGGGTCGACCCGGCCGCCGAGCACCGAGTACGCGGACTCCGACACGCTCGCCACGCGGCCACCGGCCGTGTCGTACGTCTCCAGCGAGACGGCACCGCCCTGCCAGTGCAGCGCCAGCACCCGGTGTGCGGCCTGGTCCACGCCGATCACGTCGTACCCGTCGTCGGACGACGCGTCCGACGCGAGCACGGCGCCGTACGCGCCGGTGTCCGTCCGATACGTGCGCAGCGACTCGCCGCCGGACGCGTCGCGCACGGCCACCACCGACTGGTCACCGGCCGCCGCGAAACTGCCGACCCACCCCGGCGCGACGCCGTCGTCCACCGTCAGCATCGACGTCGGCGAAGCCTGCCCGACGACGTGCCCGGCGCGGTCCAGCGCGAACACCCGCACGTTGTACGAGAGCGACCCGCCGATCCCGAGTGCCGCCGCGCTCAGCCGGGCCACCCCGCTGCGACCGGGCAGCCGTTGGTAGGCAACGGATCCCGAGTCGACACCGTCGTCGTCCCGCACGGTCCCGTTGGCGTTGGTCACCGTGTTGAGCGCGTTGAACAGTGTCGGCGCGGGAGCCGACACCTCGACCGCGGCGCCGACCGCACCCGGCACGTTCCGCACGTCGTAGTCCATCGAGAACTGTTGCGTCCGGCCGACTTCCAGGTCATGGCCGAACGCGCCACCCGCCGACAGCGTCGGTGCGCCGGCCCGGGCGGCCGCCGTGCCACCGTCCACCCGGATCGACGTGAACTCGCCATACACCGGCCGCAGCGCCGCGGCGTTCGTGGAGTCCTGGATGATGCCGATGCCGTAGATGCCGCCACCGCCGTCGAAGGCGCTCGCCGGGATCGTCACCGTGCCGGACGTGCCGGTCAGCGGCGCGGTGTAGGCAGGCGAGAAGATCGGTGCGGTGGCGGGGTTCCAGTGGCCCACAGTGGACACCACGATCTCCGGCGACACGACATCGCGCGCGCCGGTCAGGTCGTACGACACGGTCACCGGTGAGCCCGCGCGCACGGTGGCGGGCGCGTGCGGCGCCAGGGCCTCGGCGTACGTGCCGTCGGTCGGGCCGAACGTCAACTGCCGCTGCGCCGACGCCAGCACCTGCCGGCCCTGGCGCACCTGGAACGTGTACGAGATCGTCCGGGCGGTCGACGACACGACGGGTTGGCCGGCCGCGGTCAGCAACTCCGTCGGCGTCAACCGGATCGCCGGCGTGGTCGACGTGAACTCCTTTCGGCCCACGGTCAGCACGTACGTCGGATGACCGGTGGGCAGGCTTGTCACGTCGGCGGCGATCGTCACCGGCCCGACCAGACCCTCACCGGTGCTCGACGGGCCGGCCAGGTCGATCGTGGTGGGATCGGTGACCTCGGTGAACGTCCCACCCAGGGCGCCGATGGTCTGCCGGTGCGCCACCGAGACACGCGCGATCCGGGTTCCGCCAGCACGCCGGCCGAGCACCGAGTCGACGGCGGCCGTCACGTCGATCCGCGGACCGACGTTCAGCTGCTGGTCGGCCTGCGGCGGTGTGGCCACGGCGTGCCCGGTGCGCTCCAGCAGGGTCCGCACGGCCTCCGGCGTGACGTGCTGGCCGGTCAGGCGGGCGGCCTGCAGGACCACAGCAGCCGCGGCGGCCGTCATCGGTGCCGACGCCGACGTGCCGCCGGTGTTCACCGCGAGCACGTCCTGCGGCGCGCCACCCTGCGGGTGTTCGAACGCGGGGATGCCGTCGCTGGGCGCGGACACGTCGATCCGGGAGCCGAAGCCGGACGAGAACTCGCCGGAGCCGTCGGTGCGGCTGGCCGCGTAGGTCGGGTTGTGCCCGCCGGGCACGGCCAACGTGTCGTCCAGCGTGGTGCCGCCGACGGCGATCGCACCGCTGTCCCGCACCTCGGTCGGGGTGGTGGAGTTCGCGTCGTCGTCGATGTTCGTGACGGCCCTCGGGTCGCTGGTCACGTCCGTGGGCGTGCTGCCGCCGTCCGGCCCGACGGCCGCGGGCGTGTACAGCCGGGTGCCGTCGTTGGCCGAGATGCAGACGACGATGTGGTACTCCTGCACGATCGCGGCGATCACGGCCTGCTCGATCGGGTCGTCCTCCAGGTACCGGCCGGGGAACCCGTCGACGTCCGTGCCGAAGCCGAGACTCGCGGTGATCACGTCCGGCCGTGGCGTCTGGCGGGCGGCCGCCAACAGCGCGGCGGGGATCTCGTCGACCGTCGGGTCCTGCGGCACGACGAGCCGGTACTGTGCGCCGGGCGCGATGCCGAGCAGGTCGGTGTCGCCGCTGCCGACCGCACCGGTCCGCTGCTGGTCGTGCGGCAGCGGTGCCATGACACCGAAGTCGAGCATGACCTCGCCCAGCGAGGGGTCCTGTTCCTCGGTCGAACCGGTCGGGTTCAGCGTCCCCGACGGGCTCGCCGTGTACGTCGGGATGAGCGGCATCGACGGCAGGTCCAGGTATCGCTGGCCGTTCCGGACGATCGTCGTCGGTCCGTACGCCTGCACGTAGGCGTCGCCCGCGTCGGCCATGGACTGGTCGGTGAGGTCGCCGATGGAGACGTTGGTGATGATCTCGCCGGTGCCGGGCAGCTGGTGGTAGCGGCTCTCCAGTTCGCTGTACGCGCCCTCCGCGTTCACCCCGCCCGCGTTGAGGAAGCTCTGCAGCGACGACGTGAGGCCGTAGTTGTCCGGCAGCCCGGCCGTGGGGTGCGCGGCGTCCTTCCCGGTCCACGCCGGGAGCGGCTTCGGGTCGGTGGACATCGCCGAGACGGTCGCGTCCGGTTCGGCGAACGCCACCCCGGGAGTGGCCCGCAGCGCGGCGGCGGCCCGCGTGGCGTCACCGCCGTGCAGGTGCACGACGACGGCCCGGGACAGGTCGACGGCCGAGTCACCGAGCCGGGCCTTCGCCGCACCGGCCAACCGCTGGGCGTCACCGCCGCTCAGCAGCGGTGTCACGGAGTCGGCGGACAGCTTGGCGAACGTCGCGTTGACCGAGCCGTTCGACGTGACGGCGGCGCGCCTGCCGGCCGTCATCGGGGCACCCGTGACGGACGTGGACCCGGCGAGCACGGCGAGCACGTCGGTCGACCTGCTCGCCGTGGCGAGCTGGTCGAACCGGGCGCGGACGGCCGCGTCGTCGGGCGCCCAGGAGTCACCCAGCGCGGACGTCCCCGGTGACACGGGCAGCATCGTCTCGGCGATGACCTTGCCCTGTTTCGACATGCGGCGGGCGTCGCCGTCCGGTGCGACGGTGATCGTGCTGCCGTCCGGCATCGAGACCGTCCGGTCGGGGTGCGGGGCCGGTGCCGCGGTGGCGGTGGGTCCGGCGAGCGCGACGCCACCGAGTGCGGTGGCGGCGGCGAGAGCGATGATGAGGCCACGGGGCATGCGAGCAAACTCGCAGTTTGCCGGCTCGTGACGCAAGATGGCCACCGTGACCAATAGTCGCCAGGTGGCGGAAAGTCGCCAACAGTTGGACGCGGTCGGCATGCCGCCGGTGGACGGTCAGGTGTACGCCACGCTGGTCCGGCACCCGAGGGCGAGCGCCGTCGAACTGGCCGAGCAGTGCGGCCTCTCGGTGCAGTTGGTGAGCCGCGCCCTGGCCCGGCTCACGGCGGACGGCATGACCAGCAGGGCGCCGGGCCGGCCGGCGCGGTACCTGGCCGGCGCCCCGGACGTGGCGTTGGGCGCGATGCTCGCGGCGAAGGAGGCGGAGCTGCGCGCCGCGCGGACGACCGTGGACGAGCTGATGGCGGTGTTCCGCGAGGCGTCCCGGTTCACGCACCCGGCCGAACTGGTCGAGGTGGTGATGGGCAACGAGAACATCAGCAACCGGTTCGCGCACATGCAGAACTCGGCGAAGTCGCAGATCAGGGGCTTCGACAAGCCGCCATACCTGCAACAGCCCGGTCAGAACCTGGGAGCGGAACGGCGACGGCTGATCGCCGGCGTGCGCTACCGCGTCATCTACGACCGGGACGCCGTGGCGTGGCCGGGCAGGCTGGCCGACGACATCCTGGTCAGCTGCGCCCAGGGCGAACAGGCGCGGGTGCGGCCGGAGCTGCCGACGAAGATGATCATCGCGGACGACCGGCAGGCGATCATCCCGATCAGTCCGTCCCTGCACGTGATGGACGCGGCGTACGTGGTGCACCCGTCGGCGCTGCTGGACGCGTTGTCGACGCTGTTCGAAGCCGAGTGGGAGCGGGCGACCCCGTTGGCACAGGCCATTTCCGGCCCGGTCGTGTCGGCCGACGAACCGGAGGAGGAGACGGTGGCGCTGCTGACGCTGTTGGCGGCGGGCCAGACGGACGAGGGCATCGGCCGGGCACTGGGCTGGAGCCCGAGGACGACCCAGCGCCGGGTCCGACAGCTGATGGACGAACTCAACGCCACCACCCGCTTCCAGGCCGGCATGGCCGCCAAGGAACGCGGCTGGCTGTAGATCTCCCGGCGGGACGGACAAGCGCGCGGGACGAGCCGGATCGCGGTCCGGCCGCGCACTGGACGGGCCGCGCACTGGACGGGTCGTGGCCGGCCGCGCCACGATCGATCCGTGGCCGACGACACGGGGTTCGACACGGGGTTCGACGCGGTGTACCGGCTGTGGCAGGACAGTGAGAGCCGCTCGGACCTGCTCGGGGAGGGCATGCCCGCCGCGATCGAGCCGTTCTCGTTCGTGCCGTTGGACGGCCTCGCCGCGATCGTGGACCTGTTGGCCCTGGAACCGGGCCAGACGCTGGGCGATCTGGGCTCCGGTCGCGGTGGCCCCGGGCTGTGGCTGGCCGCGCGGGCGGAGGCGGCGCTGATCGGCGTCGACTCGTCGGCGGTCGCCGTGGCCGACGCGCGGCGGCGGCAGGCGCTGTTCCCGGGCGTGCGCGAGGCCCGGTTCGCGGTGGCCGATGTCGCGGACACCGGGCTGCCGGACGCGTGCTGCGATGCGGTCGTGTCCGTCGACGTGCTGCAGTTGGTCGACGACCAGCCGGCGATGCTGCGCGAAGCCGCGCGGCTGGTGCGGCACGGCGGCCGGCTCGTGTTCACCACCTGGGAGGGACGCGACGGTGCGCCGGACCGGTTTCCCCGGGACGTCGCCGGGTTGCTCGCGGACGCCGGGCTGACGGTCGACGCCGTCACCGAGCGGCCCGCGTGGCAGGCACGGCAGTCGGACATCTACGCCCGCGCCGCCGACCTGGGCGACGGCGATCCGGCCGTCGCGGGCCTGGCCGAGGACGGACGTCAGGGACAGGAGTGG
>DASZXM010000161.1:0-4714 GCA_035546415.1 Pseudonocardiaceae bacterium | reverse complement strand
GCCGACCAGACCGACGGCCGCCGGTCTTCGCCCGACTGCTCAGCCGGTTCGTCGCCGACTTCGCCGACGTCACGCGGAGGTGAGCAGGCCCGGTTCGCCACGGCGCCACGCCACAGCGCCCGCATGACCCGGAATGGTCACCCGGGACAAGCCCCGCCTCCAGCAAGTATCCATTGTGGAATTGCGCCCAGCCGCAATCCGACCAGCGGTTCAACACGATGACGGAATGGTGGTAATGCCCCGACATGAACAATTCTCAGCTAAATCCGGAGCAGCTCTCCGCGAAATTCCGGACGGCCGCCGGCAACCCGCCGGAATCCCCTATGCGGAGTGTGTGATCCACGTTTGGTCGCCAGCCGACGCCATAGGGGGTGAGCCCCTAGGGGGTTGGCCGACCAGGCCCCCTGGGGGGAATGGTCGCCCAGGTCGAGCGTGAAGAGTGTCACTTTCCGCGAACCCCGGATGGAGCAAGTCCCACCACAGAATGTGACGAAGGTAGCTCGGTTTCACCTACAAGGGTGGTCGCCGTGCGGGGCCAGAATGGACCGGGCCCGGCAAGCGATCGTCACCTTGGACCATTGTCGCTGGCAGCGGGCGAAGTCGGCGGTAAGTCTAGTGTTTGAAGATCGTCCGCGCTAGAGTACCTGCTCTGGATGGGTTAGCAATCGACCGCTGTTCGGCGGTGGTCAGGATTCGGCTTCGTCAGCTACCGCTGGACGCGGCCGAACCAGACATCCGGGTCGATGTGTCATGCCGACGAGGTCCCACCACTTTGGTCGGCGGCTTTGTCGTGCGCGATCGCGATACGGACGGAGGTTGACGCGGTGCGAGCCTGGCGGTGTCGGCCACCCAGCCGGTGCACGTTCGGTCAACCCACGCAAGAGCCCGTTTCCACCCAAGCTTGGATGTCCAGTGCCGGTCACTAGTGGAGTGTCGTGAGCAAACACGATTCCGACGTGCCCAAGCGGCGTTTCATGTGGCGCCGCGCCAACCGGGCCGAGTCGATCAAGAAGCGCGTCATCCGCGTGGCGCTCATCCCCAGCGTCGCCCTGATCCTGCTGTGGCTGGCCGCCGCGCTGTACCTGGGCGGCACCGGCTTCTACGACCAGCAGGTCGCCAGTGGTGTGCGGTCGGTGTCCATCCCGGCCGTCACCGGGTTGGCGTCGGTGGAGAAGGAACGGCAGCTGAGCATGGCGTACCTCGCCGCGCCGCACGTCGACCTGCAACCGCTGCTGGCCCAGCAGAAGCTGTCCGACCAGGGCCTTTCCAGCATGCAGACAGCGGCGGGCTCGGTGCTGGCGCACGCCCCGCAGACACTGGTGGACCGCTTCGGCGCGCTCAGCAAGTACATCGACCAGTTACCCAACATCAGGGGCCGGATCGACGCCGGTGTGGCCACGACGGCCGAGGTGTCGTCGTTCTACAACGGCCTGCTGGACTCGGCGACCGACCTGTTCGGCACGCAGGCCCGTGTGGTGCCGGACGCGGCCGTCGTGCCGGGCGCCATCGCGGCCACCAACATCTTCCACATCAGTGACCTGATGTCCCGGGCCGGTTCGCTGATCTCCGGCGCGCTCGCGGCCAACCGGCTGAACCAGGGTGACTACCTGCAGTTCACCAACCTGGTCGGCGCGTACCACGCCCTGCTGGGCACCACAAAGGGTGACCTGCGGCCGGACGTCCAGGCGCAGTACCAGAAGCTGTCCGCGACCAAGTCGTGGCAACAGCTGGTGGCCGCGGAGAACGCGATCATCTCGCACGGGCCGTGGACCAACGGCGTCCCGCAGGGCGTGCCATCGACCGCGACCTGGCAGAACCTCACCAACGCGGTGTCCGCCGGCCTGGCGAACATGACGATCACCCAGGCCGACCAGGTGTCCGCACAGGCCCTGTCGGACGGCAACACCCAGCTGCTGCAGCTGGGCATCGCCCTGGTGGTCGCCCTGCTGGTGGTCATCGGTTCCATCTGGTGGGCACGGCGGCAGTCGACCGTCCTGGTGGACAGCGCCCTGGTGACGCGCCTGACGAAGCTGCGCATGGATGCGCAGGACCTGGTCGGCGCGCGGCTGCCGGAACTGGTCAGCCGGCTACGCTCCGGTGACTCCGTCGACCCGGAGGAGCAGCTGCCGGAACTGCACTACGGCCAGGGTGACGAGATCGAACAGGTCGCCACGGCGATCAGTGCGGCACTGCGCGAGGCCGTCACGGCGGCCGCCGGTGAGGCACAGGCCCGCAACGCCCTGAACACGGTGTTCCGCGGCATCGCCCGACGCAACCAGCTGCCGCTGTACAACCTGCTGAGCCTGCTGGACTCCCTGGAGCAGACCGAGCAGGACTCCACGGCGCTGGAACGGCTGTACCGGCTGGACCACGAGGCCACCCGCGCCCGACGCAACAGCGAGAACCTGATCATCCTCTCCGGTGGTGACCTCGGCCACCACCTGCCCGGCCCGGTCCGGATGCGGGACGTGCTGCGGTCGGCCATCTCGGAGACGCACGAGTACCAGCGGGTCAAGCTGAAGGGCCAGGTGCCCGACGTCGCGATCGCCAGTGACGCGGTGACCGGCCTGATCCACCTCATCGCCGAACTGCTGGAGAACGCGGCCCGCTTCTCGCCGCCCAGCTACGAGGTGCTGGTGCGCAGCATGCCGGCGCAGGCAGGGGTGATCGTCGAGGTCGAGGACCGTGGCCTGGGCATCCCGACCGACCGCCGGGAACGCGTCAACTCGATGCTCGCCAAGCCGCCCGAGGTCGACGTCATGGCCATCGGTGACGGTTCGCAGCTGGGCTTCTGGGTGATCGCGTCCCTGGTCAAGCGGTTCGGGTTCAAGGTCGCCCTGCGGGAGTCCGACTACGGTGGCATCCTCGCGATCGTGCGGGTCCCCAACCACCTGGTGGTCACCGAGTCCACCCCGGAAACCCCGCAGCAGAACGGCACCAACGGCGGCTACCACGGCCGGGACGTGTTCCGGTCGCTCGCCGCGCGGGAGAGCGAACGCCTCATTCCGGAGGTGACGGCCGAGGAGACGACCATGGTCATCCCGCGGATCACCGTCGCCACGGCCGAACGGGACCCGGATCCGGACCCGACGCCGCTGGTCGGCGAGACGACGAAGCGCGCCAGCCGCCGCTCCACATCCACCGGCCACTGGTTCGTGGACACCCCCGCCGAACCCGCTGTGACGCAGATCTCCGGTGACGACCTGCGCACCACGTGGCCCACCGGTCCCGAGGAGACGAAATCGTCCTCCCGCGCACCACTACCGCAGCGCTCTCCGGGCGACCACCTCAACCCGCGACTGACCTACGAGGCGGTCGAGGTGGACGGACCCGATGACGACGACGCTGCTGAATCCGCACGGGACGTCGGCACCGCGCTGTCGGCGTTCCAGCAGGGCTCCGAAGCCGGTCGGCTCGCCGGCGATTCGTGACGAACGAGACAGACAGGGGCGAGAAGACCAGTGATGAATGACAAGCCGGCTGTGAGCACCGACCTGGGCTGGGTGCTCGACGACATGGTCGCGCGGGTCGCAGGTGTGCAACAGGCCGCCGTGGTGTCGACGGACGGCATGGTGATCGACAAGTCCACCAAGCTGAGCAAGGACGACGCCGACCACCTCGCGGCGATGTCGTGCGCGCTGCAGAGCCTGGCCAAGGGGGCTGGCCAGCAGTTCAGCAAGGGCAAGGTGCGGCAGCTCGTCGTCGATCTGGAAGGCGGCTACCTCGTGGTGACGGCGGCCGGGGAGAACGCGTGCCTGGCGCTGCTCACGGCCGCCAAGGTGGACCTGGGACTGGTTGCCTACGAGATGAACAGAATCGTGCAGCAGGTCGGTGGGTACCTGGGCGCCGAGACGCGCGTTGTGGCAGCTGACAGTACGAGGGCGTAGCCGTGGTCGAGAACGAGGGACGGTACGACGAGGCAGCCGGCCGGTTGGTCCGTCCCTACGCCCTCACCGGTGGACGCACCAGCACCACGCACGCCCAACTCGATCTGGCCACCCAGATCATGGTGGCCCGCACCGATTTCGACCGCACCGACCTGGAACCCGAGCACGAGGAGATCCTCGTGCTCTGCCGCCGGCCGCTCGCGGTCGCGGAGATCGCGTCCCGGATGAACATTCCCCTGTTCGTCGCCAAGGTCCTGCTCGGTGACCTCATCGACCGGGGCGCGTTGGAGGCCGGCAGACGTGTGCAGGACAATCCCCCACCCGACCTACGCCTGATGGAGCAGATTCTTGATCGTCTTCAAGCCCTGTAGCCCGAGAGGACGGCGCGCGTGATCCCCCAGGCGATCAAGATCGTGGTGGCGGGTGGGTTCGGCAGCGGCAAGACGACACTGGTCGGTGCCGTGAGCGAGATCCCGCCGATGCGCACCGAGGAGATCCTCACCGACGCCAGCGTGGGCGTCGACGATCTGGAGGGCATCGAGTCCAAGCGCCACACCACGGTCGCGCTGGACTTCGGCCGCATCACGATCAGTCCGACGCACGTGCTGTACCTGTTCGGCACGCCCGGCCAGGACCGGTTCTGGTTCATGTGGGACGAGCTGTCCCGGGGTGCGCTCGGCGCGATCGTGCTGGTCGACACGCGACGGCTGGACAAGAGCTTCGCCGCCGTCGACTACTTCGAGCGACGCCGCATCCCGTTCGTCGTGGCCATCAACCTCTTCCATGGCATGTGTGAATATTCCGACGAAGAGGTGACCCAGGCGCTG
>DASZXM010000160.1:0-3129 GCA_035546415.1 Pseudonocardiaceae bacterium | reverse complement strand
CGCACCGATGGCGTATCACCGGCTGGTGCACGACGACGGTGAGCTGGCCAGCGTCGAGGCCGCCACGGAGGTCGGCGGACCGTACGTGGTGAGCATCTTCGCCAGCCAGCCGCTGGCCGACATCGCCCGGCGCGCGTCCGTGCCGCTGTGGCTCCAGCTGTACTGGCTGCGCAGGCGCGAGGTGCTGGTCGACCTGATCCGCCGCGCCGAGGACGCGGGCTACCAGGCCATCGTGCTCACCGTCGACCTGCCGAAGGTGGCGCGGCGGCTGCGCGACATCCGCAACGGCTTCACCCTGCCCGAGGGCGTCGGCGCGGCGAACCTGGACCACGCGGTCACGGCCGCCAGCCACGACGCGGTGTCCGGGTCGTCGGCGATCGAACGGCAGTCGCTGGAACAGTTCGACCGGACGATCACCTGGGCCGACCTCGCGTGGCTGCGCGAGCAGACCACACTGCCGTTGGTCATCAAGGGAATCCTCACGGCGGAGGACGCGCTGCAGGCGGTCGAGCACGGCGTGGACGCGGTCGTGGTGTCCAACCACGGCGGCCGGCAGTTGGATTTCACGCTGTCCGGGATCGAGGCGCTGCCCGAGGTCGTCGCCGCGGTGGACGGCAGGCTGCCGGTGCTGATGGACGGCGGCATCCGCAGCGGCACGGACGTGTTCAAGGCACTGGCGCTGGGCGCGCGGGCCGTGCTGGTCGGTCGGCCGGTGCTGTGGGGGCTGGGTGCGAACGGCGCCGCGGGCGCGGCGGGTGTGCTCCGGTTGTTGCGGGAGGAGCTGGTGGACTGCATGACGCTGGCGGGCTGGCCGGTGGTGTCCGAGATCGGTGCGGCGGCGGTCAGCGTGCGGCCTGGTCGGTGATGAACCGGGCGAGCCGGGCGACTCCCTCGGTGAGGGTGTCCGGTTCGACGTAGCTGCACGACAGCCGCAGCTGCCGCCGGCCGCCACCGTCCAGGTGGAACGGGGCCATCGGCGTCCACAGCACGCCGTACTCGCCCGCCGACCGGGCCAGCGCGGTGTCGTCGGCGACGAACGGCACGGTCACCACGACGAAGAAGCCGCCGCCGGGCGTGTTCCAGCGCACGCCCAGTTCGGCCCGGCGGGCGGCGGGGAAGTGACCGTCGAGTTCGGCCAGCAGGCGGGTCATGTTGGCCCGGTAGAAGCGGATGGTGTCCCGGTTGGCGTCGCGCAGCCGGCAGTTCGCGCGCACCAGCATGCCGCCGATCGCGGCCTGGCTCAGCGACGGCGTGTTCACCGTCGTCATGCTCTTGATCTTGGCCAACTGGTCGGCCAGCAGCGTGCCGTCGGCGACCGGCTGGTCGGCGAGCGCGTAACCCAGGCGGGCGCCGGGAAAGCACGTCTTGGCGAACGATCCGAGGTAGACGACCGTGTGCCGGGTGTCCAGCGACTTGAGCGTCGGCCGGAACACGTCGTCCCGGGTGAAGAAGCCGTACGGGTTGTCCTCGATGACCACCAGGTCGTTGTCGGCGGCCACGTCCAGCAGCAGCTTCCGGTTCGGTACGGCCATGCTGACACCGGACGGGTTGGCGAAGTCGGGCACCACGTACAGCGCACGCGGTCGCCTGCCGCTGGCCCGGACGCGCGCCGCCGCGGCCGCGACGGCCAGCGGGTCGAGCCCGTCGTCGCCTTCGGGCACCGGCACGAAGTCGATGTCCAGCAGGCGGGCGGCACCGGTGATGCCGACGTAGCACGGCGAATTGACCAGCAGCACGTCGGTCGGGCGCGCGAACAGCGCCCGGAGCGTGAGCAGCATGCCCTCCTGCGCGCCCACCGTCACGACGACCGCCTCCGGTGGCACGTCGATGTGCTCGTCGTTGGCCGCCGTGCGGGCGATCAGGTCGTGGATCTCCCCGTTGGTGCGGCCGTACTGGAACAGGGCGGTGCGCACCTGGTCGGGTCGGAAACCCTTGTCCCGCACCAGGTAGTCGGTGTAGGCGGTGAGGTTGTCGTGGACGCTGTCCGGGTCGAACAGGCCCTCGTAGGGCCGGCCGGGCGCGAAGGAGATGGCGTCCGGGAAGCGGGACGTGACCTCGTTGAGGAACGTCATCGCGTCCAGCAGCGGGTCGGACAGCGAGCCGTGCAGGTCGCCCAGGCGGAGTCCGCCGGCCAGGACGTCGGTCATGCGAACGCGTCCCGCAACCGGGCCGCCGCGTGGGCCACGGCGTCGGCGGCCGCGTCCAGCACGCCGGACATGGTGAAGAAGCCGTGCACCATGCCCGGGTAGCGGGTCAGTTCGACCGGCACGCCCGCGGCCCGTAGCCGTTCGGCGTACTGCTCGGCCTGGTCGCGCAACGGGTCGTACTCGGCCGTGATCACGGTCGCCGGCGGCAGGCCGGACAGGTCGGCGGCGCGCAGCGGCGACGCGAGCGGGTTGCCGCCGTCGCCGGGGTCCCGCAGGTAGTGCCGCCAGTACCAGTCCACCGAGGTCCGGTTGAAGAACGCCGGATCGTTGTTCTCGCGCAGCGACGCGGTGTCGGACAGGTAGTCGGTGTTGGGGTAGACGAGCAGTTGGTGGCGGATCGGCAGCTCGGCGTCCCGGGCCAGGAGCGTGACGCCCGCGGCGAGGTTGCCACCCGCGCTGTCGCCGCCGACTGCGACCGGCTCGTGCGTCCGGCCCGCGAGCCACGTGGTGGCGGCGAAACAGTCGTCGATCGCGGCCGGGAACGGGTGTTCCGGCGCGCGTCGGTAGCCGACGGCGACGGTGACACACCGCGCGGCGTTGGTGAGGGCCCGGCACACGCCGTCGGACGTGTCGATCGTGCCGAGTGTCCAGCCGCCGCCGAAGAAGTACACGAGCAACCCGCGCGGGTCGGCCGGCCGGTAGATCCGGACCGGCAGGTCACCGGCCGGTCCGGGGACGTGGTCGTCGACGACGGACGCCACCGGCTCGGGCGTGCCGCCAGCGGCGCGGATGGCGCGCAGGTCCTCGGCGCGGGCCTGCTCGACGGTCAGTTCGTAGAGCGGCCGGCTGCCGGCGGCCCGGTCACGCATCGCCAGCACCTGGGGATCGAGCGGCATGTCGACGATTCTGCAACAGGAATCCGCTGGTGAACCGGTCGTTCGCGGCCGGGTTACGTGTTATCGTTCTTTATCACTCTTACTTC
>DASZXM010000159.1:0-6712 GCA_035546415.1 Pseudonocardiaceae bacterium | reverse complement strand
TGGGCCGAGCGGCGAGAACATTCCTCACGCCCGCGGAATCCGCCGAGCCAGGTTCGGCGCGGTCGTCTGCTGAGTCGGGGTGGGTGGAGGTGTCGGGCGGGTCCGGCGGCTCGGGTTCGGCGCGGCCGTCCGCTGAGTCGCGGCAGGCGGAGGTGTCGCGGGGGTCCGGTGGTCCGGGTTCGGTGCACCCCTTCGCTGAATCGGTTGCGGGGGCCGGGATGTTGGTGCTCGTCGACGCCGTGCCCGAGTTGTTGGCCGCGGCCAGCGACGCCGCTCGGGCAGCTGTCGGTGTCGCCGGGATGCTGGATGTCCGGACGGCGCGGATCGATCTGGCCGCTGCCACCGACGGTCCGGACGACGTGCCGGCCGCCGATCTCATCTGGGCGTCCAATGTGGCCCATCACGTGCCGGACCAGCGGCAGGTCGTCGGGATGTTGGCGGGCTGGTTGGCGCCCGGTGGGTGTCTCGCGCTGGCCGAAGGTGGCCTGTCCATGCGGTGCCTGCCGTGGGATCTCGGGGTGGGCGAACCCGGGTTGCAGGACCGGCTGATCGCCGCGCACGGCACATGGTTCCACCGCATGCGCACCGACATGCCGGGAGCCGTGCGCCTGCCGGTCGGCTGGAACCAGGTGCTGACCGACGCGGGACTGGCCGGCGTGACGGCGTTCAGTTACCTGGTCGACGTGCCGGCACCGCTGACCGACGTCGGACGCGCCGCCGTCGTCAGCTGGCTGGCGTGGATGACCAACGCCACCGGCGACCTCCTCGACCAGGCCGACGTCGACACCCTGGTCCGCCTGCTCGACGACACCGATCCGGCGTTCGTCGGCCGCCGCGACGACGTCTTCCTGCTCAAGGCCAGCACGGTATACACCGGCTGGCGGTCATGATCGACAACGCCGGGCCGGGTCGCAGATCGGTCACGGTATGGCGTACTTTCTGCGCGTGGCTGACGAGATGGCCGTGACGTGCGTGCGCTGCGACCGGCAGCGAGACCAGCGTGTACTGACAGCCGACGCCATCGCGTGGGTGGCCGAACGGGACCGGGGCACGGTCCGTTGGCTCTGCCCCGCGTGCGCCCGGGCCCACGCCAGGGACATCGAGGCGAAGCTCCCCCAGGAGTACTGGTGAGCCAGTCCTGAGGAGCCCGGCCGTCGCCCGACCCGTGTTCGCTTGTAGCGGAATGTGACGGTCGCCGCTGTCCGGTGGTCAGTCCGGGTCGGTGAAGCCGGGTTGCCAGCGTTCCACGATCGCCCTGATGGCCACCTCCGCGTCCAACTGGCAGAGGATGCCCGTCGCTCCCGCCGTGACCCGGTGGATCAGCAGGTACTGCGGCGGCAGGTTCAGGGACCGGCCGGTGCGGAAGTCCTGACCACGCACGTCGCCCAGTCGACCGGCCTGTTTCTGCAGCCAACGGCGGGTGAAGTGGAACCGCTCGCCGCGCAGCGGGTCGGTGAACGGCGCCAGGTAGTCCAGCACGTGGCTGGCCTCCAGGGTCGTCTCCGGCCGGATGAAGTGTTCGTTGCGCAGCAGCTCCAGCAGGTCGGCCGAGCGGCCTTCGAGGGCGAGACGGGTCATGACGCCCAGCTGCCGGGGGATGCCGCCGGGCAGGCGGGCGCAGGCGCCGAAGTCGATGACGCCCATGCGGCCGTCGGCGGTCAGCATGAAGTTGCCCGGGTGCGGGTCGGCGTGCAGCAGGCCGGAGCGGGTCGGGGCGGAGAAGTGGAACTCGGCCAGGATCGTGCCGGCCAGGTTGCGGTCGGCGGTCGTGCCGGTGCGGATGATCGAGGCCAGCGGCGTGCCGGTGAGCCATTCGCTGACCATCACCTTCGGCGCGCTGGCCACCACCTTCGGCACGACGATCGACTCGTCACCGTCGAACACGGCGGCGAACGCCCGCTGGTTGTCGGCCTCCGTCCGGTAGTCCAGTTCCTCCTCCATGCGGTCGCGCAGCTCGTTGAGCAGCGGACGCACCTCGGCACCGGGCACCAGCGCCTGGAACAGTCGGCTGAACCGCTGCAATTGCCGCAGGTCGGAGACCAGGGCCTCATCCGCGCCCGGGTACTGGATCTTGACCGCGACACTCCGGCCGTCGTGCCAGCGGGCCCGGTGCACCTGGCCGATGCTGGCCGATGCGGCGGGCTCGTCGTCGAACTCGGCGAACCGTTTGGCCCAGCCCGCGCCCAACTGCTCGGCGAGGACCCGGTGCACCGACCTGGTGGCCATCGGCGGTGCCGCTGTCTGCAGCTTGGTCAACGCCTCCCGGTACGGCTCGGCCAGCTCCTCGGGCACGGCGGCCTCGAACACGCTCAAGGCCTGGCCGAACTTCATGGCCCCACCCTTGAGCTGCCCGAGCACGGCGAACAACTGCTCCGCGGTCCGCGCGGAGATCTCCGCGTTGACCTCTTCGGCGTCCTGCCCGACCAGCCGTCGACCCCAGCCGCCGACGACCCGGCCGGCCACGCCCAACGGCAGGGTGGCCAGCTTGGCGGTGCGGGTGACGGCCTTGCGCGGAATGTCGGTCACGGCCTCTCTTTCCCGTTCTCGTCGCCCCGGCCGGCTCACCCAGGGGCGTGCCGGACGCAGGGCTCGGCCGTCAGCGGCCGACCTCGTCATGGTCGATGTCAATCTTGGCCGAACGAAGCCGTCGCCGGATCAGCTTCCAGGCTGGTTTCCCGGCTACGTCCAGTGTTGATCCCCTCCTTTCGGCGACCGTACCGAGTCCACACCGCCCGCCACCCCCGTTCGGGCGGCGACGCCACACGGGCACCGCTCGTGCGGCCGCCACTCGACGCGGTGCGAGCGGCCGGTGAACACGTCCAACTCCACGGCGGCACCCCACACCGGCAGCGCCCCGTCAGCGTCGGCCGAGCCGTGCAGGAAGCCCAGCGCCTGAGCGGCCGTGAACGCGGCGGTGGCCTGGGCGGACGCCAGGTCGGCCGGCTGCGGATGGGCGGCCAGCTGCGCGGCGAGCGTGGGCCAGCACGGGTCGATGTCCGTATTGTGCAGGTCCACACAGCGTAGGCAACTGGTCCGCCCCGGCACCACCAGCGGACCGACGACGCCGGTGCCCTCGGCCGCGTGCGCCATCATGTGCGGCAGCCCGGTGGTCGCCAGCCCGGCCGACAGCCGTGGGTCGGCCACGGTCGCGTCGGTGAGCACCACGAGGTCGGGCCGCTGCTTCGGCGGCGGCCGCCCGGTGCGCGTGCCGGGCGCGGTCCGGCGCACGGCACGTTCGGCGGCCTCGCCGCGGGCGTGCCCGATGTCCTCGTCCAGGTAGCCGGAGCCGGTGTCCTCGGGCTGGACGACGCCCTCGGCGACGGTGTGCACCCACCCGACGCCGGACGCGGCCAACAGCGTCGCGAGCGAGACGGCGATCCGGCCGCTGCCGTGCACGACGACGACCGACTGCTCGCGGCGGCGGCCCAGGGTCGAGTGGTGCGGCCCGGCGCGCAGCATCCAGGTGGTCCGGTCGGCGGTCAGCCGAGCCGGGTTCCCGGTGGCGGGTGGACCGGCTGCCGGATCGCCACCGGCATCGTCGAGCAGACCGAGCCCGGCCAGGTCGGTGAGGATGTCCAGGAGCGCGGGCCGATGGTCCGGTCCGGCTCTGGCCATCAGCTCGTCGGCGGTGTGGCGGCCGTTCATGCCCTGGAGGACCACGGCGAGCTGATCGGGAATGCCGGTCAGGACCACGGCGTGGCGCGGATCGGTGCCGATCTGGGTCTCACCCGGCATCCGGCGCAGCACCGGGAGCCCCGGCAACAGGCGTGGACGCCGGGGGAGCTGTGGGGCTGATGGGGCGGAAGCGACGCTTGAGGTCGGTGTGGTTGGGCGCATGAAGCCAGCTTGGCGAGCGGCCGGAAAGTTATCAAACGGCTGTCCACAGGCGATCGAATCTGTCCACAAGCCACGATCAGGTACTTGACATGCCTTGTTCGCGCTGGGAGAACGCCGGTCACCCGTCTGCGGTGTTGGTCACATCCAACTGGCGGGCCACTTGGTCGGTGGATGGTCGTACGGTGATGCGGTGGCCGAACCGCATGTCGAGGTGCGCCGCAGCAGGCGACGGAACCGCACCGTCAGCGCGTACCGGGAGGGGGACACGGTCGTCGTCCTTCTCCCTGCCCGAATGACCCGGGCAGAGGAACAACACTGGGTAGCCGAGATGCTCGCCAGGCTGCAACGCAGCGAGACCCGCCGCCGCTCGCCGGCCAGGGCCTCGGATACCGCGTTGCTGACCCGGTGCCGCCAGCTGGCCAGCAGACACCTGCGCGGGAAGGTGGAGCCGACCAGCGTGCGCTGGGTCCCGCCGATGCGCACCCGGTGGGCGTCCTGCACCCCGGCCGACGGCACGATCCGGGTCAGCGACCGCCTCCGAGACGTCCCGTCGTGGGTGCTCGACTACGTCCTGGTACACGAACTGGCCCACCTCCTGGTCCCCGGCCACGGCGCCGACTTCTGGGCGCTGGTCAGGGGCTACCCGAAGATGGAACGCGCGATCGGCTACCTGGAGGGCCTGTCAGCGGCGGCCGGCTGGGGCATCACCGAGGACGACTGACGGAACCGGAAACACACGACGCCGCGAGCCCACAATGCTCGCGGCGTCGGCGAATACCGTTTCGAGGCGCTGACCTGCGGCAACCGCCGATCGCCCCGAACTACTACTCCGACTCTCCGGAGTCGCCCGTCTCGCGACGTTCCCGTTCGGCCTGTTCCGTGCGTTCCAGTTCCGCGATCGGGTCCTCCAGCGCCGCCGGCACCGTGCCGACCCGCTGGACGAAGTCGATCGGCTCGTCCAGGTCGTCCGCTGTGGGGACCAGGTCCGGGTGGGCCCAGATGTCGTCGCGAACCTTGATCCCGTGCTGGTCGCCGACCATCTTCCACAGCGTCGACGCCGCCCGTAGCCGGCGCGGACGCAGTTCCAGGCCGACCAGCGTCGCGAACGTCTGTTCCGCCGGACCGCCGCTGGCACGGCGCCTGCGCAACGTCTCGCGCAGCGCGTCGGCACCGGGGAGCCGGTCGCCGACCGCGTCGAAGACCACGACGTCCACCCAGCCCTCGACCAGGGCCAACAACGTCTCCAAGCGGCTCAGCGCCGCCTTCTGCGCCTCCGTCTGCTGCGGTTCGAGCAGGCCGGAGGACATCGCCTGCTCGATGGACTGCGGGTTGGACGGGTCCACCTGGCTGGCCAGCTGCTCCAGCGCCGACGTGTCCACCGTGATCCCGCGGGCGAACTCCTCGACCGTCGCCAGCAGCCGCTGCCGCAGCCACGGTACGTGCGTGAAGAGCCGGTGGTGGGCCGCCTCACGCGCGGCGAGGAACATCATGACCTCGCTGGCGGGACGCTCCAGCCCGGATGTGAACTTCTCGATGTTCGCTGGTAGCAGAGCGGCTGTGCCCTCGGCGCCCAGCGGGAGGCCCACCTCCGTCGAGGTCAGCACCTCCGAACCCAGCTGCGCGAGGGCGCCACCCAGCTGCGAGCCGAACGCCATGCCGCCCATCTGGCCGACGATCGACAGCAGCGGACCGGCCGCTTCCTTCGCCTCCGACGGCAGCGCCTCCACCCACGCACCGGACACCCGCCGGGCCACCGGGTCGCACAGCCGCTGCCACGTGCCCAGCGTGCGTTCCACCCAGTCCCGCGCCGACCACGCCTCCACCTTCGTGGCACCCGCCGGCAGCTGGGTCACCGGGTCGAGCCACATCTCGGCGAGGTGCACAGCCTCCTTGACCTGCGCCAAGTGCTCCGCGTCGGCCCCTCCGAGGCCGGACGGTGTCAGGCGCTGCACCGCGATCTGCTTGGCCAGGTCGTAGTTGACCGGGCCGCTGCCGGTGCCCGCCTGGCTGATCATCTGACCCAGCTGGCTGAGCATCTGGCCCAGCTGGCCGAAGTCGAACGCGCCCCCGGGGCCGCCCAGTGGGTTCTCGCCACCCTGTCCTTGTCCGGACGGCTTGTTCTCGCCGTGTTCGTCGGGGTCTGATGGGCCGAACCCGAACGGCAAATTGGTCATGTGTCCACGGTACGCGGAGTACACAACGCCGCGCCCACAGCCGTCACACCGTCCGGTCACCGTCCAACACCCGGTTGATATGCGGCTACCCGTACGCTGTCGACCCGTGAGTGAGCGTGGGGAGAGCGAGTCGGGGACCACGGCGGACACCGCACCGAAGGCGTCCGAGCAGGGACCGGAACCGAAGGGGTCCGCGCAGGGGCCGGAACCGACACCGGTGAGCCCGCACAGCGGCGGTGGCCTGAGCCGGCGCACCTGGACCCTGCTGATCAGCCTGGTGATCGTCGTCGCGCTGGGCCTGGTCGGCGGCTTCGTGCAGGTGCCCTACGTCGCACTCGGCCCCGGCCCCACCTACGACACGCTCAGCTCCGTCGACGGCACGCAGGTCGTGGCCGTCGACGGCAAGAAGACGTACAAGACCAGCGGCCAGCTGCGCATGGTGACCGTGTCGCTGACCAATGACGTGACCCTGTTCGCCGCGCTCGGCATGTGGATGAGCGGCAAGTACGCGCTCGCGCCGCGCGAGGACTACTACCAGCCGGGCGAGTCCGAGCAGCAGGTCGAACAGCAGAACGTGCAGGAGTTCAAGGAGTCGCAGAGCGACGCCGAGGTGTCCGCGCTGCGCTACCTGCACTACCCGATCAGCGTGGTCGCCCAGCAGGTCGTCACCGGCAGCCCGGCCGACAAGAACATCAAGCCCG
>DASZXM010000158.1:0-3120 GCA_035546415.1 Pseudonocardiaceae bacterium | reverse complement strand
CCCACCCAGCTGGCCGAGTTCACCAGGGCGGTGGCCGCGTGACCGACCTGCTGATCCCGGACATGGCCCTGGTCGCGCTCGTCGGCGTCAGCGGCTCGGGCAAGTCGACGTTCGCGGCGCGGCACTTCCTGCCCACGCAGGTCCTGTCCAGCGACGCGTGCCGCGGCCTGGTGGCCGACGACGAGAACGACCAGTCCGCCACGAAGGACGCGTTCGACGTCCTCTACTACATCGCCGGCAAGCGGCTGGGCGCCGGCCGGATGACGGTCGTCGACGCCACCAACACCCAGCGCGACGCCCGCGCCGCCCTGGTGGCCACGGCCAAGTCGCACGACGTCCTGCCGGTGGCCATCGTGCTCGACATGCCCGAGTCGGAGTGCTTGCGGCGCAACGAGAACCGGGCGGACCGCGAGTTCGGCGCCCGGGTCGTCCACCGGCAGGCCGCCGAGCTGCGCAAGTCCGTGCGGTCACTGGCCAAGGAGGGTTTCCGGCGCGTGCACGTGCTGCACGGGCAGGACGAGATCGACGCGGCCCGGATCGTGGTGGAACCGCTGCGCAACGACCTGCGCGGCGAGACCGGGCCGTTCGACGTCATCGGCGACGTGCACGGCTGCCGCGCCGAACTGGAGACGATGCTGGCGAAGCTGGGCTACACGATCGCCCGGGACGACTCCGGCCGGGCCGTCGACGCGGCGCACCCGCAGCGGCGGGTGGTGTTCCTCGGCGACCTGGTCGACCGCGGCCCGGACACGCCGGGCGTGCTGCGCCTGGTGATGGGCATGGTGGAGGCCGGTCACGCGCTGGCGGTGTGCGGCAACCACGAGCAGAAGCTCGCCCGGGCACTGGGCGGCCGCAAGGTCACGGTGTCGCACGGGTTGGCCGAGTCGCTGGCGCAGCTGTCCACGCAGCCGGAGGAGTTCCGGGCCCGGGTCGCCCGGTTCTGCGACGAGCTGATCGGGCACTACGTGCTGGACGGCGGCCGGCTGGTCGTCGCGCACGCCGGGCTGCCCGAGCGGTACCACGGGCGGGCATCCGGCCGGGTGCGCAGCTTCGCGCTGTACGGCGACACGACCGGCGAGACCGACGAGTACGGCCTGCCGGTGCGCTACCCGTGGGCCGACGACTACCGCGGCCGCGCGACCGTCCTCTACGGACACACTCCCGTGCCGACCGCGGAATGGGTGAACGGCACGCTGTGCCTGGACACCGGGTGCGTGTTCGGCGGTGCGCTGACGGCGCTGCGCTACCCGGAGCGGGAGATCGTGTCGGTGCCGGCCGAGCGCGTCTGGTACGAGCCGGTGCGGCCGCTGGTGCCCGACGAGCCGGTGCGTGAGCCGAACGTGCTGGACCTGGCCGACGTGGCCGGCAAGCGGGTCGTCGAAACCGCTTACCGCGGCCGGGTGTCGGTGCGCGCCGAGGAGGCCGCCGCGGCCCTGGAGGTGATGAGCCGGTTCGCCACGGACCCGCGCTGGCTGCTGTACCTGCCGCCGACGATGGCACCGACGGCCACGTCGAAACGCGAGGACGTGCTGGAGCACCCCGTCGAGGCGTTCGCCGGGTACCGGGCCGACGGCGTGGACGCCGTGCTGTGTGAGGAGAAGCACATGGGCTCGCGGGCCGTCGTGCTGGTCTGCCGGGACTCCACCCGGTTCGGCATCGACGGTCCGGGTGCCGTGGTGACCCGGACCGGCCGGTCGTTCTTCGCCGCCGACCTGACCGACCGGCTGCTCTCCCGCGCCGGTGCCGCGGTGACGGCGGCCGGCCTGTGGGACGAACTGGGCACCGACTGGCTGCTGCTGGACGCGGAACTGATGCCGTGGAGCGCGAAGGCACGCGACCTGATCACCGGCCAGTTCGCCGCGGTGGGAGCGGCGGCCACGGCCGCACTGCCGGCGGCGGTGCGCACCCTCGCGTCAGCGGTCGACCGGGGTCTGGACGTGGCGGACCTGTTGGCGCGCACGGGTTCCCGGGCGGCCAACGCGACGGCGTTCCGCACGGCGTACCGGCGGTACTGCTGGCCGACGGACGGACTGACCGGTGTGCGGCTGGCACCGTTCCAGGTGCTGGCCACGGAGGGCACGACGTACCACGAGCGTCCGCACACGTGGCACCTGGACGTCGCCGACCGACTGGCCGCCGCCGACCCGGACCTGTTCGCCACGACCCGCAGGCTGGCCGTGGACACGACCGATCCGGAGTCGGTCGCCGAGGGTGTGCGGTGGTGGACGGAACTGACCGAGGCCGGCGGCGAAGGCATGGTCGTCAAGCCGGCCGCGAACCTGACCCGCGGCCGCCGCGGCCTGGTCCAGCCGGGCGTGAAGGTGCGCGGCCGCGAGTACCTGCGCATCATCTACGGCCCGGACTACACGGCACACCTGGGCCGGTTGCGCGACCGCCGCCTCGGCGACAAGCGGTCACTGGCGCTGCGCGAATACGCGCTGGGCCTGGAGGCACTGGACCGGGTGACCCGCGGCGAACCGCTGTGGCGGGTGCACGAATGCGTGTTCGCCGTCCTGGCTCTGGAGTCCGAGCCGGTCGACCCGCGGTTGTGACCGTCAGTCGAGCACCCCGGCACGAGCGGCCAGGCTCCGCAGTTCGAACGTGATCCGCCCGGATGCCAACAACCCGGCGATGAGGGACCGGACCGCCGGGCGGGAGCGTGTCTCCTCGGGCGCGTGCCGCTCGGCCGCCAGGAGTGCGCGCACGCATTCATCGCGGCGCCCCCACCGTTCCCAGGCGACAGCGACGTCGGTGAAGTAGCGGGCCGTCCGTTCCACGCTGGGCAGCTGCGCCGGATCGATCGCCGCGGCGGCGCGCAGCGCGGCACTCGGATCCCCTGTCGAGTTCTCGGCGGAGATCCGGTGCAGTTGGACGGTGACCGGGGTCAGCGCCACGGCGGAGGCGTGCAGCGCGGCGGCGATGGCCGCCGCTTCGGCGGTGAGTTGCCGCATCCCGGCACTGTCTCCGCTCCTGGCGACCGTGTACGCCGCCGACTGGATCAGCAGCCCACGCTGGGCGATGCCGCCCGGCCCCGCGGTCCGCAGCCGGTCGTCGCCAGCGGCGGTCAGGGCAATTGTCAGCGCCTGGTCATGCCAACCCGCCTTGCGTGCCAGGATCGAC
>DASZXM010000157.1:0-4476 GCA_035546415.1 Pseudonocardiaceae bacterium | reverse complement strand
CTGGACTTCGGCGCCCGGTACCCGCGGCTGGCGCTGCCCGTGCTGGTGTCGCCCGGGCAGGCGCTGGACTGGTTCGACGCCGAGTGGCCGAACCTGTCCGAACTGCTGCGCGCCACGGTCGCCGCGCAACGGCACCGGGACGCGTGGCAGCTGGTGCTGTTGACCTCGCACTTCCTCACCACCCGCAGCACGTACTCGGACTGGTCGCACTGGGGGATGACCGGCCTGGAGTCGGCGCGCGCGGTCGAGGACACCGAGGGCGAGGTGCTGATGCTGATCGTGCTGGCCACGGCACGCAGCCGGTACGGGCGGGCGGCGGAGGCGCTGGAGGACGCGCATCTGGCACTGCGGCTGGCCACCGAGTTCGGCGACCAGCGGCACATCTACGCGGCGTTGGGCAACGTGGGCAGCTGCCTGTACGAGCAGGGCCGGTACCGCGAGGCGCTGCAGTGTGACCAGGAGTCGTTCCAGTTGGCGGTGCGCAGCGGCGACCTGATGGCCCAGGCGCACGCGTTGAACAACATGTCGCAGGTGGAGCGCCTGCTGGGCAGGCGCCCGGAGGCCAGCGACCACGTCCGGGCGGCGGTCGCGCTGTTCGACGAGATCGGCGACGTCGGTTACCACCACCTGGCCCGCAACAACCTGATCGAGCTGTGTCTGGAGCTGGGCCGTCTGGCCGAGGCGGAGACGCTGGCCAGGGAGGCCCTGGCGATGGCCGGCGGGCAGCGCCCCGACCTGCAGCAGGCGTTCACCCGGGAGCTGTACGCGCGTGTGCTGCTGGCCCGGTCGGACCCGGCGGCGATCACGGAGCTGCGGTCCGCGCTGGACTGGTCGCGGCGGCTGGACGGCCCCCGCACCCAGCGGATCGTGGACCTGCTGGTGTCGTTGGGCGTCGACCCGCTGGTCGAACCGGGTGCGTGATGCCGCCATCGGGTGGCGCAACCGGCCGGCGTCCCAAAGTGTGACACCGTTTAGCGAGCGGTTAGCCCGTGTGCAGGCATCCCCTGCCAGGGTGGTTGTCAGGCGCCCGAAAAGCTCATGCGATCGACGCCGGGGTGATCACGGGGGGAATTGGGGAGATTCGATCACCCCACCTGATTCCGGTGGGCCGGCACCGTGGGGGA
The DNA here is from genome assembly GCA_035546415.1 of Pseudonocardiaceae bacterium. GTDB lineage: Bacteria > Actinomycetota > Actinomycetes > Mycobacteriales > Pseudonocardiaceae > DATEPR01. Next base: position 3,352 of record DASZXM010000157.1, on the reverse strand, counting down.
GGTGCCGGCCTGCCGCGCGCGAGGCGCGAAGCGCCTCGCGTCAGCGGTAACCAGCCAACGACCACCGACTCTTCACACAGAAGGTCGGCGGGCGGGATCAACGACCGACGCCACGAACGCCGCCCGCGAGAGGCCAACGACCGACTGAGTCGCCACACCGAAGGCCTTCGGGCCGGGCGACAACCGCTCGCACCTCCGCCCGAACCTCGATCTTTTCGAAGTCCGCGTCAGTCGTGCTGGCGGCCGGCGTGCTGGCTGCCGATGACAGCCAGCGGCGTCAGTTCCGGGCGCTTCGGCGGCAGGCCGTCCCCTGACGAGCGGCCCCGCAGGTGCCGGCCCACCCAGGGCAGGAAGTGCTCCCGGGTCCACCGGATGTCCGCCCGTCGCCGGTCCAGCCAGTCCACCTCCGGCAGGAGCGGCCACGGCGCCTGCCAGTCGCCCTCCACCGGCACGCCGAGCACCTCGGCGGCCCGCAGCGCGACCCGGACATGCCCGGCCGTGGACAGGTGCAGCCGGTCGTCGCTCCACGCGCGCGGGTCGCGGAGGACGTCCATGGCCCACAGGTCGACCATGTAGCAGCCGTGCCGGTTCGCGATCGACCACAGGTGGCCGTTGTACGTGGCCACTCGGCCGCGAACGCGTCGCAGCACGGGCGTGGACCGCGTGTCGAATCCGGTGAAGATCACCACGTCGCTGCCGGCCGCCCGAAGTTGGGCAACGGCCTGTTCATAGGTGGCGGCGATCGCGTCCGGGTCGCCGCTGGGCCGCAGGATGTCGTTGCCGCCCGCGCAGAACGCGACCAGGTCGGCCTGCGCGTCCAGGGCGATCGGGAACTGGTCGGTCAGGATCTGGTGCAGGTACTTGCCGCGGACCGCCAGGTTGGCGTAACGCAGTTCGGGCTGTTCGACGGCCAGGAACTCGGCCAGGCGGTCGGCCCATCCGCGGTAGTGGCCGTCCGGGCCGGGATCGTTGAGTCCTTCGGTGAAACTGTCACCGATCGCGATGAAGCTCTTCCAGCCGTGCACGTCGTCCTCCCTCACCTCGTCACGGCCACCTCGTCACGGCGCCCCCGAGACAAACCGTTGCCTTGGCGAACTAACGGATTCTGCCAAACGCTGCTGGTCGCCCGCCACCGACTTGACGCGGTGCGTGCCACGGGTGTGACCCGGGTCGCGCCGGCGATCGGGAGCCAGGTGGTTTATTTTCGCTTAGTTGTACCTTAATGTTGGAAGTTCACTGGACGTCCGACCGGTCGACCAGTATTTTCCTAATGGTCTGGACCAATCGGGAGGACCGTTGGATACCGTTGTCGCCGCGCCGCGTGCCCTGCTCGACCGGGCGATCGCCGGACCCACCCATGTGCGGGTGCGGGACGGGCGCATCGTCGACGTGAGAGCCGGGCTGCCCGATGGCTCCGACCACGTGCAGGAGTTGACCGGCGGACTGCTCACGCCCGGTCTGGTGGACATCCAGATCAACGGCGCGGTGGGCGTCGACTTCGCCGAGGTCACCCCGGACAGCATGCGCATGGTCGCCGAATGGCTGCCCAGCACCGGCGTGACCCGGTTCCTGCCGACACTGATCACCGCACCCGTCCCGACCGCCCTCGCGCAGGCACGCGCCCTGCTGGCGGCCGAGGCGAGCGCGTGCGGCGCCGTGCCGCTGGGCGTGCACCTGGAGGGGCCGTTCCTGTCGTCGGTGCGGCACGGCGTGCACAACCCGGCCCTGATGACCGACCCGACACCCGACCTGATCGACGAGATCCTCACCGATCCCGTCGTGGCTCCTGCGCTGCGGATGGTCACGCTGGCTCCGGAACGGAGCGGTGCGCTGGCCGCCGTCCGGCGTCTGGTCGCCGCCGGGGTGCTCGTCTCGGTCGGTCACACGGACGCCACGGCCGCCCAGACCCGGGCGGCCGCCGACGCGGGTGCCCGGATGGTCACGCACCTGTTCAACGCCCAGCGTGGTCTGAACCACCGCGAGCCGGGCGTGCCGGGTGCCGCGTTCACCGACGACCGCTTCACCCTCGGCCTGATCGCCGACCTGGCCCATGTCGCACCGGACGTGTGCAAGCTGGTGTTCGCCGTGGCGTCCCAGCGGGTCGCGCTGGTCACCGACGCCGTCGCCGCCGCCGGCATGCCGCCCGGGCGCTACCAGCTGGGCGGGGAGGACGTGCTGCTCACCGACGACGGCGTGCCGCGCTCACCGGACGGCACGATCGCCGGCAGCGCGCTCACGCTGGACCGCGCCGTGCGCAACATCGTGTCCCTCGGCGTGGACCCGGCCGTCGCGCTGGCCGCGGCCACCGTCGTGCCGGCCGACACCATCGGCGAGCCGACCCTGGGCCGCCTGGCCGAGGGCGCCGTCGCCGACCTGGTGTGGTGGGACGACGACCTGCGACCGGTGAAGGTGTGGGTCGCAGGCGAGGTGGTCTTCGACGCGACCCACAGCCCGGACCAGGTGCCGCTGCCGACCCACTGACCGCCCGACCCGCCCCGGCCTACTGACCGCCGGAGTGCTGGGCGGGCGTGCTCAGGTTCGGCTTGGTGAACGAGTCCTGGTAGTGGGTCACGTTCATGATCCGGCCGGCCTCCGGGTCGTACAGCACGCCGTAGAACTCGGTCTTCAGGCCGTACGGGTACATCCCGGGTGTCTTGGTCATCCACGCCGCACCCGGGGTGTCCACGTTGGTCGTGTGGGTGTCGTCGGCGAACGGCTTGTGCGGGCCGTCGACACTCCACTGGGCGTGCTGGAAGCCGTTGTCCAGCGCCGTGTCGATCTGACCGTGGTCGGTCGGCTTCGGGCCGTCCAGCGGGGCGTTGCCGGAGTACCGGACGTAGCCCGGCTCGGTGTGCGAGATGTCGTTGCCGCTGATCCGGGTGGCCTTGGAGAACCGGATGTACTGGTACTTCGAGGGGTCGGTGCCGGGCGGGTAGTCGAAGGTCACCTTGTGGTTCATCCGCAGCGGGCCGTCGGTGCTGCTCTTGTCCTCCATGCCGTAGGTCACGCTGGAGGGGACCGGCTTGTCCGTGCGCCGGGCGTGCTGGTCGAGGACCTGCTGCAGCTGCGGGTCGAGCGTGAGCGCGTCGTTGCGCTTGTTGCGGGCCGCGCCCCAGTTCGTCTGCCGGAACTCGTGCAGCTTCGCGACCGTCTGCTGCTCCTCCACCGGATCCAGGCCGCGGGACGCGGGTGACCGGTTGCCGTGCAGCAGTGGGGTGTTCTCCGTCGGCTCGTCGTGCAGCCTGCTGAAGCGTTCCGCGTTCGTCCGCTCGGTGTCCTCGATGGCGTCGGCGTTGCGGCCCAGCCGGCCGCCGCACGTGCACAGCCAGCCGCCCATCGACTTTGTGGCCGT
>DASZXM010000156.1:0-10348 GCA_035546415.1 Pseudonocardiaceae bacterium | reverse complement strand
CCCGACCAGCAGCACGGTCCGCGCGGCCAGGCCCGTCACACCTGGACCGGTGACCGTGGTCGGCGCGGCCGCGGTCCACGGCGCGTCCCCGGGCCGGCCGGCCAGCGGTTCCGGCCAGTCGTCGTCGACCGAGGGCACCAGCGGCTCACGGAACGGGATGTTGACCTGCACCGGGCCGTGCTCGGCCAGCGCGACCGCATGGCACAGCGTGCCGCGCCACACCGCGTTGCCACCCGCCCGGCGTTCCGCCTGCGGCATGTCCACACACGGCGCCGCGGCCCCGAACAGGCCGCGCTGCGCGATGGTCTGGTTCGCGCCGGTGTCCTGCAACTCCACCGGCCGGTCGGCGGTGAGCACGAGCAGCGGCACCCGCGAGTGATGTGCCTCCAGCACAGCCGGATGCAGGTTGGCCACGGCCGTGCCGGAGGTGCAGAACACGGCCGCACGCGTGCCCGCCTTGCCCAACCCGAGCGCCAGGAAGCCCGCGGACCGCTCGTCGATCCGGACGTGGAGTGTGATCCTGCCGACGGCGGCCGCCTCGAACGCGGCGATCGACAGCGGCGCGTTGCGCGATCCCGGGCAGGCCACGAGGTGTCGGACACCGCATCGGGCCAGCTCGTCGACGATCACCCTCGCCTGCGCGGTGGACGGATGCACCGGCCTATCCTCGCAGGCGTGACTGTCTCCGAGCTGTTCGACCCGACCGCGTGGAGGGAGGTCGACGGCTTCGACTTCACGGACATCACCTACCACCGGGCCGTCGACCAGGGCACCGTACGGGTCGCGTTCAACCGGCCCGACGTGCGCAACGCGTTCCGCCCGCACACCGTCGACGAGCTGTACCGGGCGCTGGACCACGCGCGGATGTCGTCGGACGTCGGCTGCGTGCTGATCACCGGCAACGGACCGTCCGCCAAGGACGGTGGCCGGGCCTTCTGCTCCGGCGGTGACCAGCGCATCCGCGGCCGGTCGGGCTACCAGTACGCCAGCGGCGAGACCGCGGCGACCGTGGACCCCGCGCGCGCCGGGCGGCTGCACATCCTGGAGTGCCAGCGGCTCATCCGGTTCATGCCCAAGGTGGTCATCGCCGTGGTGAACGGCTGGGCGGCCGGCGGTGGGCACAGCCTGCACGTCACGTGCGACCTGACGCTGGCCAGCGCGGAGCACGCCCGGTTCAAGCAGACCGACGCGGACGTCGGCAGCTTCGACGGCGGCTTCGGCTCGGCGTATCTGGCCCGCCAGGTGGGGCAGAAGTTCGCCCGGGAGATCTTCTTCCTCGGCCGCGCCTACACGGCCGAGCAGATGCACCGGATGGGCGCGGTGAACGAGGTCGTGCCGCACGCCGATCTGGAGCGCACGGCACTGGAGTGGGCGCGCGAGATCAACGGCAAGTCGCCGACGGCGCAACGGATGCTCAAGTACTCGTTCAACCTGATCGACGACGGACTGGTCGGCCAGCAGGTGTTCGCGGGCGAGGCGACCCGCCTGGCGTACATGACCGACGAGGCGGTCGAGGGCCGGGACGCGTTCCTGGAGAAGCGCCCGCCGGACTGGTCCCGCTTCCCGTGGTATTTCTGATGCGCGAGGTACGACTGGACGGCCGCCCGGACGCCGTCCGCACTCTCGCCGGGGCACTCGCCGACGCCCTCGCCGGCGGCGACACCGTGCTCCCCCTGGACGCCGACCACCCGGACGTGCGGGCCGCGATGGCACCCGACGAGCCGGTCGAGCCGGACACGGCCGTGATCATCGCCACGTCCGGGTCCACCGGCGAGGCCAAGGGCGTGCTGCTGTCCGCCGACGCGCTGACGGCGTCCGCGCGGGCCACCCACGCCCGGCTCGGCGGCCCCGGCCGCTGGCTGCTGGCGACACCCGCGCAGTACATCGGCGGCGTCCAGGTGCTGGTCCGCGCCCTGCTGGCCGGGTTCGACGCGGACGCGGTCGACCTGTCGGTGCCGTTCCGTTCCGACTCGTTCGCCGACGCGGCGGCCGGCGTGCTGTCCGCCGACGGACCCCGCTACACGGCGATGGTCCCGACCCAGCTGATCCAGTTGCTCGACGAGGGCGGCCGCGGACTGGCGGCGCTGCGCGCGTTCGACAGGGTGATCATCGGCGCCGCCGCCACACCACCGGAACTGGCCGGACGCGCCATCGACGCGGGCGTGCACGTCGTGCCGGCGTACGGGATGAGCGAGACCGCGAGCGGGTGCGTCTACGACGGTGTCCCGCTGGACGGCGTCGGAGTGCGACTGGCCGGTGCGGACGGACACATCGAACTGTCCGGGCCGGTGCTGGCCAACGGATACCGCCGGGCACCCGAGTTGACGGCGGCTGCGTTCGTCGACGGCTGGTTCCGCACCGGCGACACGGGCCGGATCGTCGACGGCCGGCTGGAGGTCCTGGGCCGGACGGACGACCTGATCAACACCGGCGGCGTGAAGGTCGCGCCCGTGCTGGTGGAACGGGTGCTCGCGGCCCAGCCGGGCGTGCGTGCCGCGTGCGTGGTCGGCGTGCCGGACCCCCGGTGGGGCCAGGCGGTGGTCGCCGCGGTGGTGCCCGTCGACCCGGCCGCGCCGCCGCGGGCGGACCAGTTGGCCGGGGCGGTCCGGGACCAGGTCGGGCGGGCGGCCGTGCCGAAGCGGTTCGGCTTCACCGACAGCCTGCCCCTGCGTGGGCCGGGCAAGGTGGACCGCAACGCGGTCCGGGCGGCCCTGACATGACGGCCCCGCGATGCGGTGCGCGCGTACGTGAAATCCTGTTCGTAGTCGGGAGCCACCCGCTGTCGCAGGCGGGGGACGGGGGAAGCGGAGTGTCCGAGGTGGACGGTCGGAAAGTCGTTGGTGCGCTTGGGATCGGGCGGTAGTCGATGGCCACCGTCGCACAGTGGGTGGAGGGGGCGCGACCGCGCACCCTGCCCAACGCCATCGCACCCGTCGTCGCCGGTGCCGGCGCGGCCGCGGCCATCGACCACTTCGTGTGGTGGAAGTCGCTGCTCGCGCTGGTCGTGTCGCTCGCGCTGATCGTGGGCGTGAACTTCGCCAACGACTACTCCGACGGCATCCGCGGCACCGACGAACACCGGGTCGGGCCGCTGCGCCTGGTCGGTTCCGGCGCCGCCCGCCCGACCCTGGTGCGGGCGGTCGCGTTCGGCTGCTTCGGCCTGGCCGCGGTCTGCGGGCTGGTGCTGGTGATCGTGTCCGGCCTGTGGTGGCTGGTGCTGCTGGGCGCGGCGTGCATCGCGGGCGCCTGGTTCTACACCGGCGGCACGCGGCCCTACGGGTACGCCGGGTTCGGTGAAGTGGCCGTGTTCGTGTTCTTCGGCCTGGCCGCGGTGCTGGGCACCCAGTACGTGCAGTCGGGCCGGGTCACCGGCGCCGGCATCGCCACGGCGGTGGCGGTGGGCTCGTTCTCGTCGGCCGTGCTGGTGGCGAACAACCTGCGGGACATCCCGACCGACCGGGAAGCCGGCAAGCGCACGCTCGCGGTGCTCCTCGGTGACGCCCGCACCCGGCTGCTCTACCAGGCCCTGGTCGCGGTGCCGGTGCTGGTGACCGTCGGCACGAGCGTGTTCCGCCCGTGGGCGCTGCTCGGCCTGCTGGCGGTGCCGCTGCTCGTCGGTCCGGTGCGTCGCATCCGCAGCGGAGCGGGCGGGTTGGCGCTGATCCCGGTGCTGCGGGACACCGGCCTGGCGATGCTGCTGTGGGCGGTGGCGACCGGCGTCGCGCTGAGCGTCTGACAGTAAAGAAACAGCTACCTGCGCAAACGGCTTTTTTACCACCCGATCGGGTGGTGTGCTCCATCCGTCGGGTAAAGGTCAACCAGCCGACGGGCGAGTAAAAAGGACAATTCGCCGGCCCAGTGCGCCCCGCCGGTTGGCGGTCGCGAGGATGACCCGAATAGCCCAATGCGGGCTCGAAAACCCGCTGTCACCTGCGATGGCGGATCGCGATGCTTCGGCCCCGACGCCTGCGGCGTCTCGTCCGGTTCGTCCGGTCGCGCTCAGCCGGCGTCCGGCGTCGCGCCGCCCGACACGCTCTCGCCGCGCAGTTCGGCACGCAACTGGTCACGCGCCGCCCGCCGCACCATGCCCCGCGCGGCCAGCCCGCGCGCCACCCGCTGGTGCCACCCGCGCAGCACCACCATGGACAGCGGCAGCCCCACGACGAGGCCGACGGCGATCGCGATCAGCAGCGGCACGTTGATCACGGTGAGCACGGCCGCGACCGCGGCGACCAGCGCGAACCTGGCCAGCACGTACAGCCCCAGGTCCCGGCCGAGGTGGGGTGGCACGGGGGGCAGTTCAGGAGTCCGCTCCTGGCGGGTGTCGTCGGATTCTTCGGCCACGAGACCAACGCTACGCGGCGGTCACCGGATCGGACACGCCACCCGTCGCCCGGACGGAAAGGGCCTTAACCAAGCGTGCACATCCGTGCGGCAGATGGTGACGATTTGTCCCTTACTCCCTCTTTACCATCAGCCTAGCGTTCGAGTACCCGGCGGGCGAGATGGCACTATGCGACCGGAACGCCGGATCTGCAGCAGGTCCGGGCAGCACCCGAAGCCCGCCCCCGCAAGCGGTCTTCGGAATTGGATGTTCACGCCCGCAACGGAGCATCCGGACCAAGGAGGACCACAGTGACCGCATCTGTTCAGCACCCGAGGCAGCAGGTCAGCGAACGCCTGCTCACGCCGGGCGAGGTTGCCACGCTGTTCCGCGTCGACCCCAAGACGGTCACCCGCTGGGCGACGGCCGGCCGCATCGGCTCGATCCGCACCCCCGGTGGTCACCGCCGGTTCCGCGAGTCCGAGGTGAAGACCCTGCTCGCCGAACTCACCACCGAAGCAAGCGAGCCCGTTCGCGGCGTGTGACGCTCCGTCGGGGCTAACCTCGTCGGTAGCCCGCGTGCTCGGAGGTGACGTCCATGCTCTACCTGCTGGCTGCCGTCGGTGTCGTCACCATTGCCGCCCTGCTATGGCGTGCGCTGAACCCGGACCGGGTCGGCGTCGGGGCACGCCGGCAGGTCGTCGCACCAGACGACGACCCCGACTTCCTGCGGCGCCTGGGCGAGCAGAACCGCCGCCCCGACGAGAGCGGCGAGGACCCGGAAAAGTAGACCAGCCGCGGTGAGACGGAGTCGTTGTCCCGACCTCACCGCGGCCGAGTTGTCCACAGGGTTGTTCGGTTATCCACAGAGGTGTTTTGAGGTCGAGCGGCGCGTTGAGCTGGGGCGATAGGCTGGCCGAGGGCAGTGCCCCCCGGGCGGGCGGGGGTTTTGCCCCGGGCGTTTTTCTCGGCGGCCGCGAGCAGCTGGGCCGCGACCGGTCAGGCCACAATCGGCCAGCCGCGACCCGGCCAGGCCGCGAGCAGCCAAGCCGCGACGGGTCAAGCCGCGATCGGCCAGGCCGCGATCGGTCAGGCCGCGAGCAACCGAGCCGCGATCGGCCAGGCCGCGGCGGGCCGGGCCACCACCGGCCGAGCCGCGAGCAATCAAGCCGCAGGCAGCTAAGCCGCGATCGGCCAGGCCGCGACTGGTCAAGCCGCAGCAACCAAGCCTCGACCGGCCAGGCCGCGGCGGGCCGGGTCACCACCGGCCGAGCTGCGACCGGTCAGGCCGCGAGCAGCCAAGCCGCAAGCAGCTAAGCCGCGACCGGTCAATCGCGGGCAGCGCCCTTGCCCCTCCGCACCGGCACCCGACGTTCGCGGCGGCCAGCGTTACCGCTCAACCCCACTGCCCTCCTGCGCGGCGATGGGCCTCGAAACCGCCCCCTCAGCCGATCCGCGCTGCGCCCGCTGGGCTGAGGTGCGGGGCTGAGGTGCGGGGCTGCGGCGCCGATCCGCAGCCCCGTCCGAACCGAACCAGGCGCCGTCAACGCCGGTTCATGTCGTTCGGGAAGTCGTCCGCGACCGTCGCGCCCAGTTCCAGCAGTGCCGTTCGTGTCGGTCCCGCCAACCGGTCCAGTTCGATCTCCGCGCCTTCCTCCAGGTGCGGGTCGAACGGGATCCGGCACACCGCACGGCACCGGGATCCGAAGTGTTCGGCCAACCTGTCCAGGTCCACCGCTCCCGACCGCGGCCGCACCGAGTTGATCACCGCGACCGACCGCGCGACCAGGTCGTGGTAGCCGTGCGCGTCCAGCCAGTCCAATGTCGCCGACGCCGAGCGGGCGCCGTCGACCGAGCCGGACGACACGATGACCAGTGAGTCCGCGATGTCCAGGACACCTTTCATGGCGGAGTGCATGAGGCCGGTGCCGCAGTCGGTGAGGACGATGTTGTAGAAGTGCTCCAGCAGGTCGATGGTGCGCCGGTAGTCGTCCTCGCTGAACGCCTCGGACACCGCCGGGTCCTGTTCGCTGGCCAGCACCTCCAACCGGCTGGGGCCCTGCGACGTGTACGCGCGCACATCGCTGTACCGCGTGATGCGGCCGGCGTCGCGCAGCAGGTGCCGCACGGTGGCCGTCGTCTCCAGCGGGATCTTCTGGCTCAGGGTGCCGCGGTCGGGGTTGGCGTCCACCGCGATGACCCGGTCACCGCGCAGGGACGCGAACGTCGAGCCGAGGGTCGTCGTGGTCGTCGTCTTGCCGACGCCACCTTTCAACGACAGCATCGCGATCTTGTAGCACCCGCGCAGCGGCTGGTTGATCCGCGCGATCAGTTCCCGGCGGTGCACGTCCGCCGGGCTCTCGCCGAGGTTCACCGCGTGGCCGGTGGCCTTGTAGACGGCCCGGCGCCAACCGGTCTGCGGCGGCCGCTTGGTCTGCTTGAGCAGGTGGGTGGACGACAGTTCGTGAGCGGCGGCCTGCGCCTGCCGGGACAGGTTCCCGGGCGGCTGCTGGCCCTGCGGCGGCGGTCCCTGCATCGGCGCGGGCGGCTGCGCCGGCCCGCCGGCCGGGTACTGCTGCGGGAACGGGAACTGCCCCTGCTGGTACTGCGTCGGGTACGGCCCGGACTGGGACCCCGGCGTCGGGTAGGGGCCGGACTGGGTACCGGGCGCCGGGTAGGGACCGGACTGGCTGCCCGGCACCGCGTACGGCCCGGACTGCGACCCGGGGGTCGGGTACGGACCCGACTGGGACCCCGGCGTCGGATAGGACCCGGACTGCGATCCGGGTACCGCGTACGGCCCGGACTGGCTGCCGGGCGCGGGAAAGCCACCCGAACCGGTGGGCTCCACGTAGTACGGACCGGACGAGTCCGGTCCGGGTTCGGCGTTCGGATCCACGTAGGACGGTGCCGGGTGCGCCTGTTGTTCGGGCGCGGCGTGCTGCCCGGACGTCTCCGCCCGGTGCGGCCCGGACTGGTCCGCCTCCTGGGCTTCGGTCTGCCCCAACTGCGCGTGGCGGGGCGCGGGCTCCTCGTAGGGTCCAGTCACCGGTGGAGTCCTCCCTGAACCAGGCGGTGCTTGTCGACAGCACCGAAGGTAGTCGCAGGGAGCGTACGGGTCGACACGGGGCCGGCGCGCCCCGACCGGTCATCCGACGCCGGCGTAGGAGTGCAGACCGGTCGTCACGAGGTTGATGAAGAACAGGTTGAAGATCATCACCGCGAACCCGACGATGTTGATGATCGCCGCGCGGTTGCCGCGCCACCCGGCCGTGGCCCGCGAGTGCAGGTAGGCGGCGTACACCACCCACGCCACGAACGCCGTCGTCTCCTTCGGGTCCCAGCCCCAGAACCGGCCCCACGCCGACTCGGCCCAGATCGCGCCGCAGATGACGCCGAACGTGAACAGCGGGAAGCCGAAGATGGTGGTCCGGTAGGCCAGCCGGTCCAGCGTTGCCGTGCTGGGCAGCCTCGACCCGATTCGGGTGAACTGCTCCGGGTTGCGGTCGTACGCGCCGCGGATCAGGAACATGACGCTCGCCACGCCGGGGACGAGCAGGATGCCGCACGCCGTGGACACGACGGTCACGTGGATCACGAGCCAGTACGACTGCAGCGCGGGCTGCACCGGTTCGGCCTGTGTGTAGAGGACCGTGCCGCCGAGGAACATCAGGATGAAGACGGGGATCAGCACGAACGCGCCGAGCCGGCGGATCTGGAAGCGGCGCAACAGGATCAGCCACGCGGCGACCGCGATCAGGCACACGAACGACATGAACTCGTACATGTTGCCCAGCGGCCACCGGTGCACCGCCAGCCCGCGCAGCACGATCGACGCGAGGTGGACGATCGCGCCCAGCACGGTCAGGGCGACACCCATCCGCCCCAACCGTTCGGCGAGCGGCCGGTTGCCGGGGGTGCCGGTGTCGACCGGGTCGTCGTCCGGAACGGCCGATGTGGTGACCGTCGTGCCGCCGGCCGTGACGAGTTGCCTGGCCTTCGCAGGTTTCGCCTTCGCCTTCGCGACCTTCTTCCCGAAGGCCTGTTCGGCCAGGTAGAAGAACATCGACAGCACGTAGATCGTGACCGCAGCGGTGTACGCATACGTGCTGTTGTGCGCGAGTGTTTCGTTGACCGGCATCAGCTGCCGCCCTTCCCGCCGCTGGCCGCGTCCATCAGCCGTGCGGACAACCTGGTGAACTCCTCGCCGTACCCGGCCTGGTCGGTCCTGGCCAGACCACCGATCTCGACCACGGTACGACCGCCGTCGTCGGACTCGTCGGCTGGGGTGCGGGTGATCCGCACCCAGACGCGCCGCCGCTTCACGGTCAGCGACACGATCAACCCGAACAGCATGAGCAGTGCGAACACCAGCACGTAGTCCTGCGTCGGGTCGTGCGACACCTGCAGCGACACCCACCGCTGCACGGTGTCGAACCTCACCTGCGTGCCGTCCGGCAGCTTCGTGGACTGGCCGGGCCGCAGGTTCGCCCGGTCGACCAGCTTCAGCCTGCCGTTGGCGACCATGCTCTGGTCGATGGTGAAGATGCTCTGACCGGTCCCGGCGTCCTCACCGAGGTTGCCCTTGTAGATGTCCAGCGACACCGCCGGGCTGGTCAGCTGCGGGTACGTCGACGTGAGCAGGTTGCCCTGGTACAGCGCGGTCGGCGCGAACAGGCCGGTGATCGCCAACTGCTGCTGGGTCAGCTGCGAGGTGTTCGTCACGCCGGGCGGGTCGAACTTGGTGGCACCTTCGGACAGCATCGTGGCGGTGTCGTCCGGCTTCCACTGGATCACGCCGGTGCGCCGCTGGCCGTCCGGGAACGTCACGGTGAACTGCGGCGCGTATCCGACGCCCAGCAGGTAGACGCGGTCGCCCGCGGTGCGCAGCGGCGAGTTGACCTCCAGCCGGTACGGCCGCCACGTGTTCGTGGTCAGGTCGTCGCCGGACTGGTACTGGATGTCCGACTCGTAGTAGTCGGGCTGGCCGTTGGCCAGGTAACCGGTGTGCAGGTCGTCGATCTTCACGCAGAACGGCGCCAGGTTCGTGCCGTCGACGCGCAGGCCGGGCGTGAACGAGTCGTACTCCAGCACGCCGGAGTTGCAGAACTCCGAGCCGTTCGCGAGGACGATGACCTGCCCGGAGTACATGAACATCTTGCCGATGGCGAACGCCACGATCAGCCCGAGCAGTGCGAAGTGGAACACCAGGTTGCCGGTCTCGCGGACGAAGCCGCGCTCGCTGGACAGCGTGACGCCGTTGTCCTCGGTGCGCCTGGCCACCCGCCACCCGCGCAGCTGTCCGCGGACGGCGTCGGCCATCGCCTCCGGGTCGCCGTCGGCCAGTTCGGCGCGCACGTGGTGCGGCAACCGGGCCAGGTTCCGTGGCGTGATCACCGGTTTGGCGAACAGCTGCTTGGCGTACTCCACCGTCCGCGGCAGCAGGCAGCCGACGAGCGACACGAACAGCAGCACGTAGATCGCGGAGAACCAGACGCTGCTGTACACGGTGAAGAACTGGAGCTTGTCCAGCAGCCGGCCCCACCAGCCGTGGTCGGCGATGTACTGCTCGACCTTCGGGTCGTTGAGCGCCCGCTGCGGCAGCAGCGCGCCGGGCAGCGCGCCCAGCGCGAGGAGGAACAGCAGCACCAGGGCGGTGCGCATGGCCGTCAGGCCGCGCCACGTGTTGCGCAGGAAGGCCAGCGTCGCCCGGATCGGGCCCTGGCGCGGCGGTTGCGCGGGCTCGCTCACCTTGGGCTTGTCGGTCACGGTCATAGCGGCAGGTTCACAGTGGTCACCACGGTTTCGCGAAGCCAGTCGACCAGGTCCCCCCACAGCCCGGTGACCAGCAGAAGTCCCACACACAGCAGCAGCACGCCGCCGGTGATCTGAACGCCGCGCACGTGCCGGCGCAGCCAGCCGGTCGCCCGTACGGCCCAGCGCGCGCCCAGCGCCAGCACCACGAACGGCACGCCCAGCCCGAGGCAGTACGCGAGCACCAGCAGGATGCCGCGCACGGTGTTC
>DASZXM010000155.1:0-11194 GCA_035546415.1 Pseudonocardiaceae bacterium | reverse complement strand
GGCAGGCTTCCGGTTATCGGGGTTGTCGGGGGTCCAGGGACTCGGACCGGTTTCTCTCGGCTTGCGGTGGGTTCGCCGGCTTGGGGTTCGTCGGCACGAGCGATCGTGGTCTCGTTGGGGTGCGTCGGGTTCCGTTGCCGGCCAGATGCCGGATGGTTCTTGCCACCCTCGGCACGCGGCCTGCCGCCGTGGCGGCGCCCGGTCTGCCGGCTATCCGGCCCATGCGGCTATTCGAAGCGGCTGGTGTCGCCGGCTCCTCGGCGGATGATTTCTGGTTCGTCCGTGGAGAAGTCGATGACCGTTGTTGGTTCCGTGCCGCAGTCGCCTGAATCGATGACCGCGTCTACCACGTGGTCCAGGCGGTCCTTGATCTCCCAGCCCTGCGTCAGTGGTTCTTCCTCGTCCGGAAGCAGCAGTGTGCTGGACAGCAAGGGCTCGCCCAGTTCTTCCAGTAGTGCCTGCGTCACCTTGTGATCCGGGATGCGGACGCCCACCGTCTTTTTCTTCGGGTGCATGAGGCGCCTGGGGACCTCGTTGCTCGCGCGCAGGATGAACGTGTAGCTGCCTGGAGTGGCTGCCTTGATCGCACGGAAGACCGTGTTGTTCAGCAACACCAGTTGACCCAGTTGGGCGAAGTCTCTGCACACCAGGGTGAAGTGGTGGCGGTCGTCCAGGTGGCGGATCGACTTGATGCGGTCGATGCCCTCCTTGTTGCCCAGTTGGGCGCCCAGGGCGAAGCACGAGTCCGTCGGGTACGCGATCAGGCCGTCGTTGCGGACTATGTCGATGACCTGGGTGATCGCCCGGCGTTGCGGGTTGTCCGGGTGTACGTCGAAGTACTTCGCCATGTGCTCAGCTTAGGAAGGCCCGTGATCCGTCGCGGTCCGTGGGTCCCGACACCAGTTCGAACGCCTCCCACATGGACGCGTACCTGCCCGCCATCGCCAGCAGTTCGTCGTGTGAACCGGTCTCCGCCACCTCGCCGTGGTCCAGGACCACGATCCGGTCCGCCGTGCGGGCCGTCTGGAGGCGGTGTGCGATGACCACTGTGGTCCGGTTGCGGGACACGTGCCGCATCGCCGCCGCCACCCGTGCCTCCGTGACCAGGTCCAGATTGGACGTCGCCTCGTCCAGCAGCAGCACCGCCGGGTCGACCAGTTCCGCCCTCGCCAGTGCGATCAGTTGGCGTTGGCCGGCCGACAGGGAGCGGCCCCGTTCGGACAGTTCGTGCAGGTAGCCGCCGGGGAGCGCGGCCACGAAGTCGTGTGCGCCGACCGCCCTGGCCGCCGCCTCCACCTCCGCGTCCGTCGCGTCCGGACGGCCGTACGCGATGTTGTCCCGGACCGTGCCGGTGAACAGGAAACCTTCCTGCGGCACGTACCCCAACTGCTTCCGGAACGCCCGCAGGTCCAGTTTTCGCAGGTCGTGGCCGTTGATGCGGACCGTGCCCGCGTCCGGGTCGTAGAACCTGGCCAGCAGTTTCATCACCGTGGACTTGCCGGCACCGGTCTCGCCGACCACCGCGACCGTCTCGCCGCCCGCGATGCGCAGGTCGATGCCGCGCAGCGCCTCCGGGGGACGGTTCGCCGCGCGGGACGGGTACGCGAACCGCACCCCGTCCAACACGATGTCGCCGGTCAGCCTGTCGGGCACCTCCGGGTGCTCCGGTTGGGGGGTGAGCGTGTCCAGCTTCATCAGGTCCGCGATCCGACCCACCGACACGCGGGTCTGCTGCCACGAGTCGAACACCTGGGACAGCTGTTGGATCGGGGAGAAGAACATGTCGATGTACAGCAGGAACGCGATCAGCGCGCCCGCCGTCAGGTGGCCGTGCGCGATCAGCGTCGCGCCGACGCCCAGGACGATCGCGTCCGCCACCGCGGACACGAACTGGACGAACGGGAAGTACGTCGCCACCAGGCGCTGCGCCGATACCCGCGCGTCCAGGTACGCCTTGCCCAGGCCGTGGAAGTGGCGCCTGGTCTCCGGCTCGTGCGTGAACGCCTGCGCCTCGCGGACGCCGGACAGGCTCTCCTGGAAGTCCGCGTTGACGATCGCGATCCGCTCCCGCGCCGCGTCGTACAGGCGGGCCGCCTTACGGCGGAAGATCACCGTCGCGATCACCAGCGGCACCACGACCGTCAGCGTCCACAGGCCCAGGACCGGGTTGATCAGGACCAGTGCCACGCCGACCCCGACGAACGTGACGAACGAGACCAGTGCGGACAGCAGGCCGTTCTCGATCAGCGACTCGAACTGGTCCACGTCCGTGGTCATGCGCGTCATGATCCGGCCGGCCATTTCGCGCTCGTAGTAGTCCAGCGACAGGCGCTGCAACTGGGCCCAGATGCGGATGCGCAGCGACAGCATGATCCGCTCGGCCGCCCGGCCCGTCACGAACGTCTCCGCGATCTGGTTGGCCAGGTCGGCCAGTGTGACCACGAGGAACACCGCCGACGCCACGAACAGCACCGACTGCGACCCGGTCACCACGCCGTTGTCGATGCCGGTCTTCACGAACACCGGCCCCACCAGGCCGGCGACCGCGTCGAACACCACCAGCAGCAGGCCCACCAACAGCGGGCGGCGGAACTCGCGCAGCAGGCCGAGCAGGGAGAAACGGTGGTCGTGCCGGGACTCCCGGGGCAGGTCGACGTCCGGGAAGTCGCGGACCGGGCGCAGCGCCGCGACCCTGGCCAGCAGTTCCGGTGTCGGGGCCAGGTTGAGCCGCCAGCTGCCGCCCGCGCTGCCGCCCAGGCCCGGGCCGATGCTGGGCGCGCCGATCGTGCGGGCCACCGCCCGGGTGGTGTCCGTGCGTCGGTCCCGCGCCCACGCCGAGGCCGTGACACCGTCCGACGTGATCGTGGCCAGCGCCTCGATCCGGTCGCCGACCTGGTTGGCCGCGTCCTCGTCCAAACCGGACAGCAGGGTGCGGTAGACGGCGCTGCGGGCCACGAGTTCCTCGTGGGTTCCCGTCTCGACGATCCGGCCCTCGTCCAGCACGACGACCCGGTCGGCCAGGTGCAGTGTGGACCGGCGGTGGGCGACCAGCAGCGTGGTGCGGCCGGCGAGGACCTCGCGCAGCGCGTCGTGGATCGACTCCTCGATCTTCGCGTCCACCGCGCTCGTCGCGTCGTCCAGGACGAGGATGCGCGGGTCGGTCAGGATCGCCCTGGCCAGTGCGACGCGTTGGCGCTGGCCGCCGGACAGTGTCAGGCCGCGTTCACCGATCATCGTGTCGTAGCCGGCCGGCAGGTCCTGGATGAAGTCGTGCGCCTGCGCCGCCCTGGCCGCCGCCTCGATCTGGGCGTCGGTGGCGTCCGGACGGCCGTAGGCGATGTTCGCCCGGACCGTCTCGGAGAACAGGAAGCTGTCCTCGAACGCGATGCCGATGGTGCCCCGCAACGACTTCAGCGTCACCGTCCGGACGTCCTGGCCGTCCACCAGCACGGCGCCGGACGTGGGGTCGTGGAAGCGGGCGACCAGCATCGCCAGCGTCGACTTGCCGCTGCCACTGGGGCCGACGAACGCGACCCGCTCGCCCGGCGCGACCGTCAGGTCGACGTCCCGCAGCACCGGGTTGTCCTCGGCGTAGCCGAATGTCACGTCGTCGAACACGATCTCGCCGCGCACGTCCGCCAGTTCGACGGCGTCCGGGGCGTCCGCGATGGCCGGTGGCAGGTCGAGCAGTTGGAAGATGCGCTCCACACCGGCCCTGGCCTGCTGCCCCACCGTGAGCACGCCGGCCAGTTGGCGGGCCGGTGCGGCGAACTGTGCCACGTACGTGGAGAACGCCAGGAACGTGCCGAGGCTGATGTCGTGCCGCAGCGCCAGCCAACCGCCCAGCGCCAGGATCGCGACCTGCGCGATCGCCGGGATCGCCTCCATCAGGGGCTGGTAGCGCGCCTGTAGCCGCACCGCGCGCATCCGCGCCCCGTAGAGCACCTTGGCGGCACCGGTGAGCCGGTCCAGTTCGCGGCTCTCCTGGCCGAACGCCTTCACCACGCGCACACCGTTGACGTCCTCGTCCACGATCTGCGCGATGTCCCCCTCGCGCTGCTGACCGTCCCATGTGGCGGGGAATACCCGCCACCGCATCCGGTACGACACGGCGATCAGCACCGGCACCACGACGATGCTGACCAGCGCGAGCAGCGGTGCCAGCCACAGCATCAGCGCCAGCGACACCACCATCAGCAGGATGTTGCCGCTCATGATGGGCAGGAAGTTCAGCAGACCCTGGACCAGGGTCGTGTCGGAGTTCGCGCGGGCCACGAGTTGCCCGGTGGGCATCCGGCCGAGGTTGTCCTGGTCCATCGCCTGCAGGTGGTCGTGCATGGCGTTGCGCAGGTCGTACTGCACCTTCAGGCCGACCCGGCCACCCCGGTAGCGGCGCACGTAGGCGAACGCGAACGTCAGCACACCCACGCCGATCAGGAGCAACAGCCACGGCAGCAGCGGTGACGTGTGCGCGACGATCACACCGTCGACGATCTGCCGCGCGATCAGCGGCACCAGCGCCTGGCACGTGCTGCCGAGCACGGCGGCGGCCAGGCCGAGCACCACGTCCCCGCGGTGGCGCAGGACGTAGCCGAGCAGGCGTCGCATCCAGCCGGGCTGCTTCACCGGCCGCTCCGGAACTTCTCCGCGGTGATCTCGTCGATCGCCCGGCCCAGCCACACCAGCGACTCGATCAGCTGGTCGCCGTCCGGTGTCCTGGACCGCAGGTCGGCCAGCCTGCGCAGCATCTCCTCCTCGACACCGGCGAGCAGTTCGCGGCCGGCGTCGGTCAGCCGCAGCACGGCGACCCGCTGGTCGGTGGACTCGCCGGTGCGGCTGAGCAGGCCGCGCTGGCACAGCGAGTCGACGGTCGCGCTGATGGTCGGCTTGCCCAGGGCCAGCCGGGCCGCGATCCGCGAGGCGCGCTCGTCGCCGGACGCGATCGCCGACAGCACCCGGTAGTGCGCCAGGTTCAGCTCCCCGGACGCGCGCTCCAGGATGCGTGACGCTCTGGCCAGCGCCCGCACGGCTTCGACTGCTCGCGGATCGGTCATGCCTCCACCGTAGCAAACTAGTTCGATGGGCGAACCACATCGAGATGCCGCACACTGGTCACCGCCGACCGGACTGGGGGAGACGCCGACATGAGCGACATAGCAGTGGTCACCGGAGCGGCCGGGGCGCTGGGCAGGGCCGTGGTGGCCGATCTGCGCGAACGGGACTGGACGGTGGTCGCGTTCGACCGCCCGGGACCGGCGTTGGACGACATCGGCTCACTGGCGGGCGTGCACCCGGTCGAGGTGGACCTCACCGACCGGGCCGCTGTCGGGCGGGCGTGGCAGCAGGCCGACGCCATCGGATCGGCATCCGCGCTCATCGCGCTGGCCGGCGGATTCGTGCCCGGCTCACTGGCCGAACTGGACGAACAGGCGCTGGCCGCGCTGTGGGAGTCGAATGTGGTGTCGCTGCTGTGGTGCTGCCAGCAGGGTGCCACCCGGCTGGCGGGCGGCGGCGCCATCGTCACCGTCGGTTCGAAGACGGCCGTGACCGGCCAGGCGGCGGTGGCGCACGCGTCCAGCAAGGCCGCCGTCGTCCGGATCACCGAGCTGCTCGCCGACGAACTGCGACCGGAGGGCATCCGGGTCAACTGCGTGCTGCCCTCGGTGATCGACACGCCGGCCAACCGGACGTGGATGCCGGAGTCGCTGGCCGAGCGCGCGGTGGCGCCCGAGGCGATCGCGAAGGTGATCGCGTTCCTGGTCGGCCCGGACTCGGCCCCGATCAGCGGCGCGCGTGTCCCGGTCTACGGCGACGCATGACCGACATCGCCGGCACGCGAGCGTTCTTCGGCCCCCGCGCGGCGGGCTGGGAGGAGCGCTTCCCGGACGACGGCCCGCGGTACCGCCGCGCGGTCGACGACATGGCGCTGCGGCCGGGCGCGGTGGTCGCCGACGTCGGCTGCGGCACCGGTCGGGCACTGGCGCCGCTGCGCGCGGCAGTCGGCCCGCGCGGCGTCGCGATCGGTGTCGACCTGACGCCCGAGATGCTGGCCGAGGCGCGGCGCCTCGACCGGGGCGCGCTGGTGCTGGCCGACGCGATGCGGTTGCCACTGCCGGACGGTGCACTGGACGCGGTGTTCGCGGCCGGCCTGGTGTCCCACCTGTCCGATCCGGTCGCCGGCCTGGCCGAACTGGCCCGGGTGTGCCGCGCGGGCGGGCGGCTGGCCCTGTTCCACCCGGTCGGCCGGGTCGCGCTGGCCCGCAAGCAGGGCCGCGA
The DNA here is from genome assembly GCA_035546415.1 of Pseudonocardiaceae bacterium. Classification (GTDB taxonomy): domain Bacteria; phylum Actinomycetota; class Actinomycetes; order Mycobacteriales; family Pseudonocardiaceae; genus DATEPR01. The sequence continues at coordinate 4,918 of DASZXM010000155.1, read as the reverse complement.
ACCGAGCCCGGACGACGTCCGCGCGCCGGCCAGGATCACGGCCGCACTGACCACGGCGGGCTGGCACCGCGACTCCGTGGACGACGGTCCCGACCGCTATCTGGTGCTGGCGACGAAACCCGGCTGAGCCGGTTGTCGATCCGGGCGGTGCGCCTTCGTATAGGAGGTGAGAGACCACCCGGACCGAGGAGGAACACGATGGCCAAGTACCTGTTGTCCGTCTACCAGCCCGACGGTGTCGCACCGCCGGAGATCCTGGAACCGATCGTCGCGAACCTCGACGTGCTGCACAAGGAGATGCACGAGGCCGGCGTGTGGGTGTTCGCCGTCGGCCTGCACCTGGCCAGCACGGCCACCGTGGTGCGCCGCAAGGACGGCGACACGATCACCACGGACGGCCCGTTCACCGAGGGCAAGGAACACCTCGGCGGGTTCACCGTCATCGACGTGCCCGACCTGGACGCCGCCCTGCACTGGGGCGGCAGGCTGTCCGAGGCGACGACGCTGCCCATCGAGGTGCGGCCCGTCCAGGGTGACATCGCCTACTGATGGCCGGACTGGCCGAGGTCGAACGGGTGTTCCGCGCGGAGTACGGGCGGGCCGTGGCCGTCCTGGTCCGGCTCGTCGGTGACATCGACGTCGCCGAGGAGGCGGTCCAGGACGCGTTCGCCGTGGCCGTGGACCGGTGGCCGGCGACCGGCGTGCCACCGCGGCCGGCCGGCTGGATCATCACCACGGCCCGCAACCGCGCGATCGACCGCCTGCGCCGGGAGGCGGCCCGGGCGGACAGGCACGCCCAGGCCCTGCTGGTCCACGCCGCCGACGAGCCGACACAGGAGGGTCCGGTGCGGGACGACCGGTTGCGCCTCATCTTCACGTGCTGCCATCCGGCACTCGCCCCGGCGGCGCGGGTCGCGTTGACACTGCGCCTGCTCGGCGGGCTGAGCACGCCGGAGATCGCGCGGGCGTTCCTGGTGCCGGAACCGACGATGGCGCAACGCATCGTGCGTGCGAAGGGCAAGATCCGCGACGCCCGCATCCCGTACCGGGTGCCGGCCGAACCGGAGCTGCCCGACCGCCTGCGCGACGTGCTGGCGGTCGTCTACCTGATCTTCAACGAGGGCTACACGGCCAGTTCCGGCGACCGGCTGGTCCGCGAGGACCTGTGCGCCGAGGCCGTCCGGCTCGGCCGGCTGCTCCACGAACTGATGCCGGACGAACCGGAGGTCGTCGGCCTGCTGGCGCTGATGCTGCTCGTCGAGTCCCGTCGCCCGGCCCGCACCACGCCCGACGGTGACCTGGTGCTGTTGGCCGACCAGGACCGCCAGCGGTGGGACCCGGACCTGGTCGCCGAGGGCCAGTCGCTGGTCCGCCGCTGCCTGCGGCGCAACCGGCCCGGCCCGTACCAGATCCAGGCCGCGATCAACGCGGTCCACGCGGACGCCGCGACAGCCGCGGACACGGACTGGCGGCAGATCCTGACGCTGTACGACCAGTTGCTGGCGGTGACGCCGACCCCTGTGGTGGCGCTGCACCGCGCCGTGGCCGTCGCCGAGGTCGCCGGCCCGGCGGCGGCGCTGGCCGTGGTCGACGACCTGGACCTGGCCGACTACCACCTGACCCACGCGATCCGCGCCGACCTGTTGCGCCGCCTGGGCCGCGGCGCCGAAGCGGCGGCGGCCTACCGGCAGGCGATCGCCGGTACGGACAACGCGGCCGAACGGCGGTTCCTGCAACAGCGTCTGGCGGAGGTCACGCCGGGCGATCGGTGAGCACGTCGGTGACCGTGCGTGGTTCGCGGCCGAGGAGTTCGGCCAGGAGCGGGTCCACCTGGTCGAAGCGGCCGTTGCGGGCGGCCTGGAAGAACCCGAGCATGAGGCGGGCCATGGACTCCGGGGAGCCCTGCGTGACCTGGTCGGCGATCCACTGCTCGTCGTCGACGACGGTGCGGCGGATGTCGCGGCCGGCGAGTCGGGAGACGATCCCGGCGATGTCGTCGAAGGTGACGGCGTTGCCGGCGGTGAGGGTGACGGGTCCGTCGAACTGTCGCCCGCCGGCGAGGATGATCGCCGCCGCCTCGGCTTCGTCGGCGCGATCGGTCCACGAGACAGGGCCGTCGGCAGGCGCCGCGATCACCCCGGTGCGCTGCCACGGTCCGAGCAGCCAGCCGAGGCTGTGGGCGTAGAAACCGTTGCGCAGGGCGGTCCAGGCGACTCCGGACTCGGCGAGGACCGCCTCGGTCGCCGCGTGTTCCCGGGCCGGGGCGAACGTGCTGTCGGCGCCGACGTGCTGGTGACTGGTGTAGAGGATCCGCTTCGCGCCGGCCGCGACGGCGGCCTCGATCGCGGTGCGGTGCAGGGCCGCCTGGTCGGCGTGCGGGTCGTTGGACGACACGAGGAGCACCTGCTCGGCGCCTTCGAACGAGTCCAGCAGGGCGGCCGGGTCGTCGTAGGTGCCGCGTCGCACGCGGACGCCGCGCTCGGCGAGGTGCGACGCCTTGGCCACGTCACGCACGCTGACCCCGAGCTGGTCCGCGGGGACGCGGGTGAGCAGGTGTTCGACAGTGGCGCCGTTGAGGGCGCCGGTCGCGCCGGTGACGATGATCATCATGGCTCGTTTCCATTGGAATCACTATTGCGTTATCGACGATACCATCAACGTTCGTGGTCGTGCGGTATCGTCGATACCGTGCGTGAGCGTGACAGTGTCCGGGACCGGATCGTGCGTACCGCCGCCGCGCTGCTCGACGAGCAGGGTGTCGACGCGGTGACCACGCGCGCGGTCGCGCAGGCCGCCGGCGTGCAGCCGCCGGCGCTCTACCGGCTGTTCGCCGACAAGGACGCGCTGCTCGACGCGGTGGTGCAGCACATCTATGCCGAGTTCGTCGACGCCAAGCAGGCCGACGACAAGCAGACGGACGCGGAGGAAGCGGACCCGGTCGCGGCACTGCGCGCCGGCTGGCGCGCCTACATCGACTTCGGCCTGGCCAACCCGGCGGCGTTCGCACTGGCCGCCGACCCGATGCGCGCCCACGGCGTCCCGGCCCTGCGGCACGGCCTCCAGGTGCTCGCCGCCCGCGTGCACCGCATCGCGGCGGCTGGCCGGCTGCGGGTCGACGAACAACGTGCCGTCGACCTCGTCCACGCCGCCGGCACCGGTGTCCTGGTCACGTTGCTCAGCCAGCCACCCGACCGCCGCGACCCCGGCATCGCCGACGCGATGTACGACGCCCTCACCGCGGCGATCCTCACCGACACGCCCGCCCTGCCGGCCCATGACACCACCGCCGCTGTCACGGCGTTCCGCGCGCTCGCGCCGCGTCTCCCCCAGCTGAGCCCGTCCGAGGCCGCGCTACTCGACGAATGGCTGCGCCGCTAGGACAAGTCGTGGTGTCCGACGGGGGTCACCGGTCGCCGGGGGCCCGGGTGACGGTCGTGCCCGCCGACCCGTCGACCACCTTCGCGGCCTGCTCCAGTGACCCGATCATGGCCGGATTCCCGGTCCGCCGGACGAACCGGACACACGCGTCCACCTTGGGTCCCATGGACGCGGCGGGGAAGTACATCCGCTCCAGTTCGGCCGTGTTCACGCTCAGCAGCGAGGACTGCTCCGCCGTCCCGAAGTTTCGCTTCAGCGAGTCGACGTCCGTCAGCATCACCAACCGGTCGGCCGCCACGTCAGCGGCCAGCACGCCGGCCGCCGCGTCCCGGTCCACCACGGCCTCCACACCGCGCAGCGGGTCGCCGGTCACCACCGATGCCCCGCACAGCACGGCGGTCCCGTCGCCGGCCAGCGCGGCGACCACCGGTGCCTCGACGACCCGCAGCGGCGTCGGCGACGGCACGGTCCGCCGCCACCGGTTGCCCTCCGGCGCCACCGTCCACGCGTGTTTCGCGGCCAACCGGTGCGCGACGCCCGCCGAGTACCTCGGCCCGACGAAGGTGGCCGGCCTGTCGAACGCGGGATCGTCGTCGGCGACGACGACCTGGGTCACCAGGACGGCCGCCGGCCGTAGCATGCCGGCGTCGGCGAACGCCTGCGCCAGCCGGTAGCCGACCGTGCCCTGTGCCGCGGCCGCCTGCACGTCCAGCGGCAGCGGTGTCACCGATTCCCCGCTCTCGCCGATCAGCGGTCCGTTGCCGTGGCAGACGATCAACTGGTGCCGCTCGGCGATCGGGGCGAGCGCGGCGGCCGCGTCCCGGACCGACGGATCGGTGCGCCACAGGGACGCGTTCCCACCGAGCGCGACGACGATCCGCATGGCACGAGAGTCCGATCTGTGGGTCGCGGCCAGGACATCCGAAGTGACACGATACGGCGTCGATCCGCCGGACGATCTTGGTGCCGCCGGTTGGCCGGAGCGCGCGGCGGCCCGGACTCCTACGCTGCACGTGGACTCGGAAAGGAGCCCGGCATGACGGCATCGCGCTCGCACCCCGCCGACGGTGGTCCGCGGCCGTACCGCACGGCCACGGGCGACGTGCTCCTCGCCGGGCGCGGGTGTGCCGCCACGGCAGGCGGCCGCGCACGCTTCGGGTCGGGGGTCACGTGAGCACGGACGGCACCATGTCGGTGCGCTTCACGTCCGCCCAGGGCCGCTGGGTGCTCGTCGCGTGCATCTTGGGCTCCGGACTGGCCGGCATCGACGCCACCGTCGTCAACATCGCCCTGCCGGCCATCGGCCGGGACCTGCACGTCGGGTTCGCGCCCCTGCAGTGGACGGTCACCGCCTACACGCTCACCCTGGCCGCGCTGATCCTGCTCGGCGGCTCGTTCGGCGACCAGTACGGCAGGCGCCGCCTGTTCGTCGTCGGCGTCGCCTGGTTCACGGCCGCGTCCGTGCTGTGCGCGGCGGCGCCGAACGCGACGTGGCTCATTGCCGCGCGGGCCCTGCAGGGCATCGGCGGCGCGCTGCTCA
>DASZXM010000154.1:0-8540 GCA_035546415.1 Pseudonocardiaceae bacterium | reverse complement strand
GGGGCCGCCCGACCACACCGGCCGCCCGCCCGACCACACCGCCGCCCGACCGCGGCGGCCGACCGCAGCCGCCTGACCGCCGACGCGCGGCCGCACCGCCCGCGCAAGCCTCACCATCCGGCGGGCGCGTCACCAGGAGCGCAGCGTGGCGATCCGTTCCTCCAGGTGTTCCACCGAGGCCATCGCCGTCGGCGGTCCCCCGCACACCCGGCGCAGCTCGCCGTGGATCTTGCCGTGCGGCTTGCCCGTCCGGTGGTGGTACAGCGCCACCAGGGTGTTCAGTTCCTTGCGCAGTTCGCCCAGCCGTTCGTCCACCGACAGCACGCGCCGCTGCACGACCTCCGGTTCGGCGGCGGCTGCCCGCTTCGAGGCCGCGGACATCTGCTTGTCCTGTCGCTGGCTGAGCAGTGCGCGCACCTGTTCCGGCGCGAGCAGGCCGGGCAGGCCCAGGTACTCCTGTTCCTCCTCGGTCCCGGGCATCGCGGCCGTGCCGAACGACGAGCCGTCGTAGATCACCTGGTCCAGCTCTGCCGACGCGCCCAGCGACGTGAACGCCGACTCCTCCTCGCCGAGTTCGTCCTTCGTCCGGTTGGCGTCGGCGAGCAACTCGTCGTCCCAGCCGTCCTTCTCCCGGTGCGGCTTGCCCAGTACGTGATCCCGCTCGGCCTCCATCTGGCTGGCCAACTCCAACAGCACCGGCACGCTGGGCAGGAACACGCTCGCCGTCTCACCGGGGCGCCTCGCCCGCACGAACCGGCCGACTGCCTGCGCGAAGAACAACGGCGTGGACGCGCGGGTCGCGTAGACGCCGACGGCCAGCCGTGGCACGTCGACTCCCTCACTCACCATGCGGACGGCGACCAGCCACCGCTCGGTCGTCGCCGAGAACTCCGCGATCCGGCCGGACGCCTTCGGGTCGTCGGACAGCACGACCGTGGGCTGCTGGCCGGTGATCTCGTGCAGGATCCGCGCGTATGCCTTCGCCGACTCGTGGTCGGTGGCGATCACCAGGGCGCCCGCGTCGGGGATCCCGGCCTGGCGCAGTTGCGTGAGGCGGATGTCCGCGGCGCGCAGCACCGACGGCATCCACTCCCCCGCCGGGTCCAGCGCCGTGCGCCACGCCCGCGCCGTCTGCTCCTGGGTCAGCGGCTCACCGAGCCGGGCGGTGTACTCCTCGCCCGCGCTGGTCCGCCAGCTCGCCTCACCGGAGTAGGCCATGAAGATCACCGGCCGGACCACGCCGTCGGCCAGCGCCTGCGAGTAGCCGTAGGAGTGGTCGGCCTTGCTGCGCTGGAACCCGGCCGGGTCGGGTTCGTAGGTGACGAACGGGATCGGCGAGTCGTCGCTGCGGAACGGCGTCCCGGTCAGCGCGAGCCTGCGGGTGGCGGGCGTGAACGCCTCGCGGATCGCGTCACCCCATGACTTCGCGTCGCCGCCGTGGTGGATCTCGTCCAGGATGACCAGCGTCTTGCGCTGTTCGGCGCGCACCCTGTGCAGCGCCGGATGTGCGGCGACCTGGGCATACGTGACCGCGACGCCCTTGTAGTCGCGGGACGTCGCGCCGTGCGTGTTGCGGAAGTTCGAGTCGATCGGGATGCCGACGTCCCGGGCCGACATGGCCCACTGGTGCTTCAGGTGCTCGGTGGGCGTGACGATGACGACCTGCTCGACGATCCGGTCGGCCAGCAGCTCGGCGGCCACCCGCAGGCCGAACGTCGTCTTGCCGGCGCCCGGGGTCGCGACCGCGAGGAAGTCCTTCGGGCTGGTCGCCAGGTAGCGGGTCAGCGCACGGCGCTGCCAGTCGCGCAGCGGGCGGGACAGGACGGCGGGACGTTCGCGCACACCGAGGGAGTCGGGCTGTGCCACGGACTCCCTCCCCTCGTGTCGTGCCGTCGGCGGACCCGAGCTTACCGGCTCCCCGACGGGCGACACGCGACTCGACACGGATGGGGAGCGTGCGAGGGATCACGTCGCCATGCAGCATGCTTAGCGCATCATGAGTGCACAGCCGCCCGACGACACCGCGCGCGCCGCCGCGCCCGCGGGCGGCGCCCAGCGCAGGGACCAGCGCGAATCCGCCCGGCCACCGGCTGCCGAACAGCCACCCCCGGATCAGTGTGCCGGGACGGACAACACGCGGCGACCATCCGAACCGGACACCGCGCCCGCCATCGACCCGAACGACGCGAGCACGGCCCACGCGGACACGGCCGGCGGCGAGACTGCCCCAGCGGGCACCCACGGCGACGCCGTGGATGAGCCGCGCGGTCGCCCGGCGTGGCGGTTGGTCAAGCGCACGCTGGTGAAGGCGTGGCACGGCAACATCTTCTCCGAGGCCGCTGAAGCCGCCTTCTGGCAGACGCTGTCCCTGCCGCCGCTGCTGCTCGGCCTGCTGGGTAGCCTCGGCTTCCTCGGCGACTGGTTCGGCCCGAACATCGTCACGGCCGCCCAGGAGAAGATCATCTCGTTCTGCCGCACGATCTTCAGCCCGAACGTGGTGCAGACGATCATCGAACCGACCGTGGCCGACATCCTGACCAAGGCACAGGGCGAGGTCGCATCGATCGGCTTCCTGATCTCGCTGTGGGCGGGCTCGTCGGCGATGGCGTCGTTCGTGGACGCGATCACCGTGGCCTACGGCCAGTACGGCGTGCGCAACGACGTGTGGCAGCGGATCTTCGCGCTGCTGCTCTACCTGGTGGGCCTGGTGCTGGCGATCATCGGCCTGCCGGTGCTGGCACTGGGACCCAACCTGCTCCCGGAGGTGTTCCCGCCGTCGTGGCGCAGCAACATCTCCGACGTGATCGGCACGTTCTACTACCCGGTGGTGGCGATCCTGCTGGTCATCGCGCTGTGCACGCTGTACAAGGTGGCGCTGCCCAGGAAGCTGCCGTGGCACCGCGGCCTACCCGGCGCCGTCCTGGCGATGGTGGTGTTCCTGCTGGCCAGCGTCGGCCTGCGGATCTACCTGATCGCGATCGGCCGCACCGGCTACACGTACGGCGCCCTGGCCGCGCCGATCGCGTTCCTGCTGTTGACCTTCTTCATCGGCCTGGCCATCGTGGTCGGCGCGCACTTCAACAGCGCCATCCAGGAGATGTGGCCGGCCAGGATGACCCACCGCCAGCGCCGCCGGTGGCGGCGCCTGGAGATGGACAAACGAAGCAAACGAGACGAACAGTCATGATCGGCCCCGGCCGCACCCACCGGTGGGCCGGGCACCGCTCGACGGACCGTCAGTCGTCGCCGCCGGGGGGCATCGCGTCGTAGATGCGCTTGCACTCCGGGCAGACCGGCGAGCCGGGCTTCGGGGATTTGGTGACCGGGAAGACCTCGCCGCACAGCGCCACCACATGCGTGCCCATCACGGCGCTCTCCGCGATCTTGGCCTTGCGCACGTAGTGGAACATCTTCGGCGAGTCGTCGCCGGTGGTGTCGGTGCCTTCCGGCCTGGTGTCGACCTCGGGCAGCGTCTGCGTACTCACGCATTACATGATGCCATCGTGACCACACGCATAGCCGACGAAGTAGCCGACGCGATCGCGGCCGGCCGGCCCGTCGTCGCCCTGGAGAGCACCCTGCTGGCGCACGGCCTGCCGCCGGGCCGCAACCACGAGGTGGCCGAGCGCCTGGAACGCACCATCCGCAAGCGCGGCGCCGTGCCCGCCACGATCGCCGTGCTGGACGGCACGCCCACGATCGGGCTGTCCCCCGACGAACTGGCTCGGGTCTGCGACCCAGCCGCCGACCTGGTGAAACTCTCCAAGCGGGACATCGCGGCGGCCGTCGCGCTGGGCCGCAGCGGCGCGACGACCGTCGCCGCGACCGCGACGTTGGCCGCCGAAGCCGGCATCCGGGTGTTCGCGACGGGCGGACTGGGCGGCGTGCACCGCGGCGCCCGCGACACCTGGGACGTGTCCGCGGACCTGGACGTGCTGGCGGCCACGCCGGTGCTGGTGGTGTGCTCGGGCGTGAAGTCGGTGCTGGACATCGGCGCGACCCTGGAGTTGCTGGAGACCCGGTCGGTGCCGGTGCTGGGCTACCGCACCGACCGCTTCCCAGCCTTCTACCTGCGGGATTCCGGTTACGAGGTGCCGTGGCGGGTGGACGACCCGGCGCAGGCGGCCGCGATCTTCGCCGCCCACAACGGCGGTGTGGTGCTGGCCAACCCGATCCCGGCCGAGCACGAGATGGACCGGCCGCTGCACAACCGACTGCTGGCCGACGGTCTGGCGAAGCTGGCCGCCGACCACGTGCGCGGCAAGGACGTGACGCCGGTGCTGCTGGAGCACTTCCACACGGCCAGCGGCGGCGCGAGCCTGGACGCCAACGAAGAACTGGTCGTGGCGAACGCCGAACTGGCCGCCGACGTGGCGGTCGCCCGGTGACCGACAGGGGCGCCGTGATCGTCGTCGGCGACGCGGCGATCGACGTGCACGCCAAGCGGGCGGGCGAACTGGTCGTCGACGGCGACAGCCGCGCCGAGATCCGCACGGCGCTGGGCGGAGCGGGTGCGAACACGGCGGCGTGGCTGGCCTCGTTCGGCGTCGACGCCGTGCTGGTGGCCCGGGTCGGCGACGATCCGGGCGGCCGGCAGGTCGCCGCCGACCTGCCGGTCCGCGCCGCGCTGCACGTCGACCCGGACGCGGCGACGTGCTGCGTCGTCGTCCTGGTCGACGGGCGCGGCAGGCGGACGATGCTGTCCGACCGCGGTGCCGCGGCCCGGCTGCGGGCCTCGGACCTGCCATCGGACCTGCTGGCCGACGCGCGACACCTGCACATGTCCGGCTACGTCCTGCAGGACCCGTCGTCCCGGCCGGCCGGGATCGCGATGCTCGCCGCCGCCCGCGCGGCGGGGCTGTCCACGTCGGTCGACCCGCAGACCGCCGCTGCCGTCGCCGACGGGTTCCGGGTCGCTGTGCACGGCGTCGACCTGCTGCTGCCCAACACCGACGAACTGGCCGCCATCACCGGGTCGCCGGAACCGGAGTCGGCGACCGAACTGCTCGACACCGTCGGGGCCGTCGCCGTCACCCGCGGCCGGGACGGCGCCTGCTGGATCGACCGACACGGGATCGTCAGCGTCCCGGCGGAGCAGGTGGACAGCATCGACTCCACCGGTGCCGGTGACGCGTTCGACGCGGCCGTGCTGGCCGCCTGGCTGGCCGGCGAGCGACCGGAACGGATACTCCGAGCGGGTGTGACCGCCGGCACATCCGCCGTGCGGCAGGTCGACGCTCAGCCGGTCACACGTCGATGACGGGGTGCTCCTTGTTCTCCAGCTCACGCGTGACCGAGCGGCGACGGAACCAGTTGACGTGCTCGGCCTTCTGCGCGGGACCGTCGTTGGCGATCATCACGGCGACCCACGGCAGCGGGATGGAGACGACCACGAAGATCACCGCGAGCCACCACGTCTGGTAGAAGACGGCGGCCAGTATCAGGAACGGGATGCGCATCAACATCATGATCAGATATCTGCGCTTACGTGCGGCCAACTGGTCGTCGTTGGACAGCGCAGCCTCGGTGATCAACACCGGGGTGTCATCCCGCTCGGACGCCTTCACGACACCACCTCTGCACCCATCGTCTCACCGTACTCACGGAATTGACAGGAATCGCACGTCCTAACCCCGACCGTCCGCCGGACGGTCGCCGGCGGCGGCGTGCGGCAGGTCGCGCCACATCACGACCGCCCGGGCGGCGGCCGACCGGATCTCACCGGCGTCCAGTTCGGTGTACGTCTCCGGGATGCCCTCGGCGGGCCAGTCGACGACGAGCGTGAGCCGGCCCTTCGGCGGCAGCGGCCACAGGTAGAAGCCCCAGCTGCGGTGGAACCTTCCGCCGCCGCCGATCGTTGGCCGGAGGACGAGCCCGTCCGAGCTTTGGATCGTGGTCCGCCGCAGCACCGGGTGGTCGCCGACGGCCACCCGGCGCCGGTCGGCGTACTGCGCCCCGAACCGGAACGCCCAGTGGTCGGCGTGGTCGCCTGCCGCGCGGCGTTCCCGGCACATCAGCTGGAGGTCCATGGAGACGCCGTCCGGCCAGCAGCGCAGGCCGACCAACGCGATCCGCGCGTTCGCCGAGCGCGCCAGCAGGCGGACCGACGGGAGCACGGTCGGCAGCACCCAGCCTTCCGGTGGCCCGTTGCGGGCCGGTTGGACCGTCTGCAGTTCGGGAGCGCTCGGTCGGTCATCGGTCAACAGAACGTCGTCGAAAAACCCCATATGACCCTCCCCACACACACGATCGAGTGACAGCCTGGCACGCCGGCTACCGACGCGACACAGGCGGTCAGCCCAGTGCGAGCATGACGGCCATGCGTGCCGTCGCAGCCCGGGTCACCAGTGCCAGCGTCACCGTCGCCGACCGGATCGTCGGGGAGATCACCGAACCGGGGCTGCTGGTACTGCTCGGCGTGCATGTCGACGACACGTCGGCACAGGCCGACACGATGGCACGCAAATTGCACGAGTTGCGGATCCTGCGTGACGAACAGTCGTGCGCGACGACGGGTGCGCCGCTGTTGGTGGTCAGCCAGTTCACGCTGTACGGCGACACCAGGAAAGGTCGTCGTCCATCGTGGACAGCCGCGGCCGGGTCGGAAGTCGCTGAGCCGTTGGTGGACCTGGTCGTCACACGATTGAGGGAACGCGGTGCCACAGTGGCAACGGGGAGCTTCGGCGCGGCGATGTCCGTGGCGAGCGTGAACGACGGACCATTCACAGTTCTGCTCGAAGTGTGACGCCCTCGGCGTGTGATGAACAACGCGCTGCCGCTGGTTTGCGATCCGTTCGCGCGGGTAACTCGGTAGGGCGAAACGGTCACTGACCGCTGCCGTTCGGTACTTCTCAGCCAAAGCTCAGGTTTGATCGAGCAACCGGTGTGACGGCCATGACGTCATCACGGGTAGAAGCCGGGAACGAAATCGCCATCCTACTCGTTTTTCAGAGTGTCCAGCCGAACAGCGAAGCGCCCCGCGGGGTAACCAGCGGGTAGCAGAGCCCAAGGCGCGCCGCGCACCGCAGCCCGGCGAGTGACGCGCCAGCACGCCAGCCCGCAACAAGGGGGAGGGAGCACCATGACCGTCCCGCAGACCATTGAACGCGACGTTCCGGATTACGCGCCCGAGTCGGATCTCGACGCGCAGGGTCCGGCCGCCGATCTGGTTCGGGTGTACCTCAACGGTATCGGTAAGACAGCACTGCTGACGGCCGAACAGGAAGTAGAGCTGGCCAAGCGGATCGAGGCCGGCGTGTTCGCCCAGCACATGCTGGAGACGGCGAAGAAGCTGCCGCCCAAGCGCCGCGAGGAGCTGACCGCTCTGGTGCGTGACGGCAGGGTCGCCAAGAACCACCTGCTGGAGGCGAACCTGCGCCTGGTCGTGTCGCTGGCCAAGCGGTACACCGGCCGGGGCATGCCGCTGCTCGACCTGATCCAGGAGGGGAACCTGGGTCTTATCCGCGCGGTGGAGAAGTTCGACTACGCCAAGGGGTACAAGTTCTCCACGTACGCCACGTGGTGGATCCGCCAGGCCATCACCAGGGGCATGGCCGACCAGAGCCGGACCATCCGGCTGCCCGTCCACCTGGTGGAGCAGGTGAACAAGCTCGCCAGGATCAAGCGCGACCTGCACCAGCAGCTCGGCCGCGAGGCCACCAACGAGGAGCTGGGCAAGGAGGTCGGGCTGACCCCGGACAAGGTGGCCGACCTGCTCGACCACGCCCGTGACCCGGTCAGCCTGGACATGCCGGTCGGCAGCGACGAGGACGCCCCGCTGGGCGACTTCATCGAGGACGGCGAGGCGACGGACGCGGAGAGCGCCGTCATCTCCGGCCTGCTGCAGGACGACCTGCGCCGGGTCCTGGCCACCCTCGACGACCGGGAACAGGCGGTCATCCGGCTGCGCTACGGCCTGGACGACGGCCAGCCCAAGACGCTGGACCAGATCGGACGCCAGTTCGGGCTGTCCCGGGAGCGGGTCCGCCAGATCGAGCGCGAAGTGATGGCGAAGCTGCGCCAGGGCGACCGCGCCGAGCGGCTGCGCGCGTACGCGAGCTGATTCGCCGCTCCGCCGGTGTCAAGGGCTGGACGGTGGCGGAGTAGCCGGGGGTAAGGGCACTGGACGTGACCGGGGCCGTGTGGGAGACCACACGGCCCCGGTTGTCGTTTCTGCCGGTTTCCACATCACGTCGTGTGGCAACACCGCCACTCGTTTGCCGCGTTGACTTGTGATTTCAGTCACGGAAAGCTGTTAGGTACCAAAGGACTTCGCGGCGCGAGCCGCACACCCCGGGAGGTCGGGACGGTCGGGGGCCGGCCCGGCCTTCCGACGTCCGGGACAACTTCCGGTAGCGGCTCCGCCCGGGCCGGGCCACCCGGTCGCGACTCGCGCCGTCCGGCCCAGGCTCAGGCGGCCCCACCCCCGGGCTCAGGCCGCCCCGCCCCGGTTCGCGCCGCCCGTCGCGACTCGCACCGTCCGGCGCCGCTCACGGTCCCGGGCACGGGCCGCCCCGGTTCGCGCGGTCCGGTCGCGACTC
>DASZXM010000153.1:0-4874 GCA_035546415.1 Pseudonocardiaceae bacterium | reverse complement strand
GTCACCGGTGTGCTGACGATCGTGCTGCTGCTGGTCAACATCGGCAACCAGCGCGTGTTCTACATCCTCACGTCGGTGGCGATCATCCTGTTCTACATCCCGTACCTGATGGTCACCGGGCCGCTGCTGCTGCGCAGGCTGCGCGGCCACTGGCCCAAGCCCGACCACGGCGAGTACTTCTCGCTGGGCCGCTGGGGCGTCGTGGTGAACGCGTTCGCCGTGCTGTACGGGCTGGGCATGACGATCAACCTGGCGTGGCCCAGGGCCGCCGTGTACGGCAGCGACCACTGGTACTTCCAGTGGGGCGCGGTGGTGTTCACGGTCGGCATCGCGGTCATCGGCGGCGTCATGCTGCTGGTCAAGCGGCGCACGTGGGCCGCGGTGCACGGCGCGACACCGGTCGCCGCCGCCGAGGAAGTCTCATGAGCGACTACGACTTCGTGATCGTGGGCGGCGGTTCAGCCGGCAGCGCGCTGGCCTACCGTCTGTCCGCGGACCGCTCGAACTCGGTCCTGGTGTTGGAGGCCGGGCGGCCGGACTACCCGTGGGACGTGTTCATCCACATGCCGGCGGCGCTGACGTTCCCGATCGGCAGCCGGTTCTACGACTGGCGGTACGAATCGGAACCGGAACCGCACATGAACGGCAGGCGCATCTACCACGCCCGGGGCAAGGTGCTGGGCGGGTCGAGCAGCATCAACGGCATGATCTTCCAGCGCGGCAACCCGTTGGACTACCAACGGTGGGCCGCCGACCCCGGAATGTCCACCTGGGACTACGCGCACTGCCTGCCCTACTTCAAGCGGATGGAGAACTGCCTCGCCGACCCGGGCACGGACTTCCGCGGCAACGCCGGACCGCTGGTCCTGGAACGCGGGCCGGCGACCAACCCGCTGTTCACCGCGTTCTTCGCGGCGGCACAGCAGGCCGGCTACCCGCTGACCGACGACGTGAACGGCTACCGGCAGGAGGGGTTCGCGCCGTTCGACCGCAACGTGCACCGCGGCAGGCGCCTGTCCGCGGCCCGCGCCTACCTGCGGCCGGCGATGCGCAGGCCGAACCTGACCGTCCGCACGCGGTCGATGGTCACCCGGGTGCTGTTCGACGGCACGCGCGCGATCGGTGTCGAGTACCGGCGCCGTGGCGTGGTGCACCGGGTGACGGCGGGCGAGGTGATCCTGTCCGGTGGCGCGATCAACACGCCGCAACTGCTGCAACTGTCCGGCGTGGGCAACGCGGCGGAACTACGGGCGCTGGGCATCGACGTCGTGGCGGACGTGCCGGGCGTCGGCGAGAACCTGCAGGACCACCTGGAGGTGTACATCCAGTACGCCTGCAAGCAGCCGGTGTCGGTGGCACCCGCGCTGAAGCTGTGGCGCCGCCCGTTCATCGGCGCCCGGTGGCTGTTCCTGCGCAGCGGGCCGGGCGCCACCAACCACTTCGAGGGCGGCGGTTTCGTCCGCGGCAACGAGGACGTCGACTACCCGAACCTGATGTTCCACTTCCTGCCGATCGCGATCCGCTACGACGGCTCGTCCCCGGCCGGCGGCCACGGCTACCAGGTGCACATCGGCCCGATGTACTCCGACGCCCGCGGTTCGGTGAAGATCCGGTCGAAGGACCCGACCGAGCACCCGGCACTACGGTTCAACTACCTGTCGACCGACCAGGACCGGCGGGAGTGGGTCGAGGCGGTCGGTGTGGCCAGGAACATCCTGAACCAGCCGGCGATGGACGAGTTCAACGGCGGTGAGATCTCCCCCGGCACGGATGTCGCCGCCGATGAGCGGATCCTGGACTGGGTGGCCAGGGACGGCGAGACGGCGCTGCACCCGTCGTGCACGTGCCGGATGGGCACGGACGAGATGTCGGTGCTGGACCCGGAGACGATGCGCGTGCACGGCGTGGACGGCCTGCGGGTGGTGGACGCGTCCGCGATGCGCTACGTCACCAACGGCAACATCTACGCTCCGGTGATGATGATCGCGGAGAAGTCGGCGGACATCGTTCTGGGCAACACACCGCTCCCACCGGAGGAGGTCGCCTTCTACCGACACCGCGGTGATCAGCGCTCGTTTCCGGTGCGCAGCCAGTCGACGTAGTCGGCGACGGCCCGGTCCAGGTCGTACACGGGGGTGTAGCCGGTGTCGTCGTGGATGCGGCTGATGTCCAGCGCGAAGTCGGGTGCGGCGTGGGGCGCGCGGCCGGGCCGGAGGTCGAAGTGGGCCTCCGGCACGGCCTTGCGGATCGCGGCGACGAGGTCGGCGTTGGTCGTGGCGTATCCGGACCCGATGTTGTACGTGCGGTGTTTGAGCGCGTCGGCCCGTTGCAGGAGGGCGATGCCGCGGGCGCAGTCCTTGACGTAACAGATGTCGACGCCACCCTCGGCGTGGATCGAGGACGTGTCCAGCGGCGTGCCGCGCACGGCGGAGTGCACGAGCTGCGGCACCGAGAAGAACGGGGACACCGTCCGGCCGCCGGGTCCCCAGATGGCGCCGATCCGGTAGTTCACCACGTCCAGACCCGTTGCGCCGCCGACGAAGTCGGTGACCAGCTCGAAGATCTTCTTGGCCGCCGGGATCGCGTGGCCGGCGACCATGGGCAGCGGCATGTCCTCCCGGAACACGCTGCCGCCGACACCGCCGTACACGCCGAGCGTGCTGGCGACGCCGAGCCGGTCCACCCGCCACTCGCGGGCGGCGGTGAGCACGGTGAGCAGGCCGTCGACGTTGGCCCGGACGTCGTCGACCGGGTCGCCGCCGAACGCGCCGGCCAGGTGCACGATCCCGGTGATCGGATACCGGGCGCCGATCTCCAGGAACCCCCGCTGGTCGGTCACGTCGCCGCGCTCCACGATCACGCGGTCGTCGGCCGACGTCGCGGCCCGCCGCTGCACCACGACGCACGACTCCCCCATGCCGACGAGCGCCCGCGTGACGTGCGACCCGATGAAGCCGAGCCCGCCGGTCACCAGAATCATGCCGTTCCCCTAACCATCAGTAGCACTGATCGTCAGTGCGACTGACGATTAAGGTAGCGGTACCCTCCCGTTGTGTCCAGTGACGTCGACCGGCCGTGCCCGGAACTCGACAGCCGCCTCGGCTACCTGCTCAAACACGCCCAGCAGCGGCTGTTCGAGTTGACCAACGCGGCCCTGGCGCCCTACGGCATCGTCGGCCGGGAACTCGCGGTCCTGCTGGTCCTGGACGCGGCCGAACCGACATCGCAGCTGGACATGGCCAACCGGCTGGGCATCGACCGCACCACCATGGTCGTCATGCTGAACACCCTGCAGGACAAGGGACTCGTGCGGCGGACACTGGACGACGCGGACCGCCGCAAGAACATCGTCGAGCTGACCCCGGCCGGCAAACGGACACTGGTCGAGGCCCGGCGGGCGGGCGACGAAGCGGAACGCGAGTTCCTCGCCGACCTGGACGACACGGCGGCCGACCAGTTTCGCCAGGCCCTGCGGACGGTGGTCGGGGTTACGGCTCGGGCGTGAAGCTGGTCGAACAGGAGCGGCTCGTGCCGCCCGACTTGACAGTCACACTGACCCGCACGGGATAGCCGTAGGTGGCCCTGCTGATGTCGAACGGGACGACCGCGCTGCCACCGCCGGCGGCCGAAGCCGTGTGGCTGGTGGACGTCGTCTTGTAGTGGGCCGTCGCGGTGACGCTCGCGCCGGCCACACCCGTACGCACATCGACGTCGGTCGTCTGGTTGTGGGATGGATGCGGGTCCGACATCGACGCGGAACAGGTCAGTGGGCTGGCCGGCTTGGTCGTCCTCGGTGCTGTCCGGATCGCGGTGTGCACGACGTGGTGCGTCGTGGTCGTCGTCGGCACGGTCGTCGTCGGCACGGTCGTCGTGGTCGTCGTGGTGGTCGGCGGCGCCGTGGTGGTCGTCGGGTCGGTCGTCATCGGCATGTCGGTCATGGACTCCGTCGTGGCGGGCACCACGGCGTCGGTGTTGCCGGAATCCGACAGAGCCGGTCCCGACGAATCGTTGCAACCGGCCACCACGAATGCGCACAGCGCGATTCCGGCGGCCATCTTCCACACCGAACGACTCGACACGCGACAAGACCTTTCCCTGCCCGGCGGCCAGATCGCCGCTCGCTGACCGCTTGTCGCCACACAGGCGTCCCCGTTACGCGGAATGTCTCAGCGGGCCTGGATTGTCATTGTTGTGTCCACACCGTCATGTTCACATCAGTTCGTCAGCGCTTCTTGATCAGCGGCACGTCCCGGGTCAGCTCCCGGAAGCCGACACCGTGGTAGAGCCCGCGCGCGCTGGGGTGGGCAGGCGCACCCAGGCACGCCACGAACATCCGCTCGGCACCCGCCTTGCGGGCCAGTCCCATGCCGAACCAGAGCAGCGCGGTGCCCAGTCCGAGCCGCCGGTACTCCCGGTGCGTGCCGACCGGCTCGAACTCGGCCGTGCGGCTCACCTCGTCGAACCACATGATCGTCGACGCCACCAGCACCCCGTCGGGCGCCTCGACCAGCGCGTGCAGGTGGCCCCGGTACGGCCAGGTCCGCCGGACGTCGGCGAACGCCGCCTCGGTGAAGCTCGACGGATACCAGGCGTCCAGGTGGGCCCGCACGGCGGCGGCCGGTTCCACCTCGTCGGCCGTGCGCAGCCGGAAGCCGTCGGGCAGCACCGGTTCGGCCAGGCCGTTCAGGTCGCGGCTGGTGAACATGTGCCAGGAGCCCTCGTCGCTCGCCTCGGCCTCGTCCAGCAGGTAGCCGTGGTCGGCGAACCGCTGCCGGGCGCCCTGGTCGGCGATCTGGACGCTCGTCACATGATCGGCGCCGGGCGTCTGTTCGTCGTACCAGTCGATGATCTCGTCGACGAGTTCCGGATGGTCG
>DASZXM010000152.1:0-5360 GCA_035546415.1 Pseudonocardiaceae bacterium | reverse complement strand
ACCACGGGCCGCGGCACGTCGGCCAGGTCCAGTCCGGCTGCGAACGCGGCCAACTGCCGCGTCGCGCCGGTTGTCGTCGTCACCGTCACCGCGATCCCAGGTCCAGCTGTTTCACCAGCGCCGTCATGGCCGTGTTCTGCTGGTTCAGGAACGTGCCGAACTGGTCGGCGTCCATGAACCGCGTGATGTCACCGTTCTGCTTCGCGTAGTCCTGCCACGCCCGCGTCTTCACCAGTTTGCCGAACACGCCCTCGTAGTACGAGATCGCGGCGGCCGGCATCCCGGGCGGGCCCACGAAGCCGCGGAACTCCTCCGGCAGCCCGCCCACCTGGAAGCCCTGCTGCGCCAGCGTCGTCACGTTCGGGAACGTGGCCAGCGGCCGGTCGCCGACCACGGCGATCACCCGCACCTGCCCGGCCGTCACCTGCTCGGCGAAGTCGGTGGTGCTGCCGATCATCATCTGCGCGTCACCGCGCAGCAGCGACGCGATCCGCTGGCCGCTGTCGGAGAACGACAGGAACTTCCACGTGACGCCGGTCTGCGCCTGCAGCGCCTTGCCGGTCAGCGAGTCGGTCGCCGTGACCGATCCGCCCACCTGGACGAGGTTCGGGTTCCGCCGCGCGGCGTTCGTGAAGTCCCGCGCCGTGTGGTACGGCGAGTCGGCCCGCACGGCCATCACCTGCGGCTCGACCAGCATGCCGGCGATGGGCTGCAGGTCGGTCACGGACACCGAGCCGCCCTTCAGCGTCAACGGCGTCACCAGCCACGTCGGCGTGATCGCGGCGACCTCGTCGTTGCGGCCGCGCTTGCCCAGGATGTAGGACATCGCGCCGATGCCCGAACCCGCGGTCACGTTCCGCACCGGCCAGTTGTCCTTGATGATGTTCGTCTGCTGCATCAGTTTGATGGTCTCGCGGGCGAACACGTCGCTGCCACCTCCCGGTCCGGTGTGGACGACGGCTTCGGTCTTGCTGGGCGTGCCGGAACCGGTGTTCGCCGGTCCGCAGGCGGCGGTCAGCGCGAGTGCGGCGGCAACGACGGCGATGGCGACTCTCCGCATGGCTGGGCTCCCTTCAGGGTTCGACGTCAGGGTCGGTGACGCACGGCACCTTTCAGCGCCACGTGGCGCCGAGGCGGTCGGTGACCGCTGTCGGGTCCGCGTTCGTGGACATCAGGGCGAACATGCCGCGCCTGCCGGCCAGCGGTTCGGCCGCCGACGTGAAGCCGTTGGCGCCCAACAACGCCGCTTCGACCGCGTTGCCCGCCGCCTTGCCGACCTGGAGCACCTCGGCGTCCGTGCCGGCCGCGCCGCGCAGGCCCGCGGCCTGTGTCGCACACAGGCCGATCGTGTCCCGCAGCGCCGACTCCGACAGGCCCATCAGACGGCCCGCCGCCGCGCCCGCGCCGATCACGCCCGCTGTCGCGCGCACCGACCAGCCGGCCTCCTGGTGCGTGGAACCGAGCGCCTCGGCGACCCGTTCGGCGACCTCGTAGCCGACCGCCGTCGCGGCGACCGTCCGCGCGTCGTCCTCGCCGACCGCGTCCGCCGCCGCGCACACCGCCACCCACGCCACCAAGTCGTCCGCCGCCGAAGCCGCTGCCGTGCCGGAGATCCACGACATCCACAGTGGATCGTCGTTGCCGCCCGCGATGCCGGTCAACGCGACCGCCGCCGCACTGCCGGCGCCGGTGGCGCTGGCAGCGCGGAAGCGGTCCAACTGGTCGGCCGCGGCCGCCAGGGCGTCGGGTGGCGGCGTGGCCGTCCGGGCGAACTCGACCACTCGTGCCGTCGCCTGCATCAGTCCTCCTCGGCGGAGCGAGTCGTGGCCGGTCGGATCGTGGCCAGCAGCGGGTCCAGATCCGTGTCCAGGGCGTCGACGGCGTCCCGGATCGCCTGCGTGCGGTCGCCGATGACGGGTGTCACCAGCCGCCGGACCTTGTCGAACAGCTCCTCGTCGGTCAGCGGCCGGGCGATGCTGCCCCTGGCGTGCGGCACGTGCAGCTCGACCGGTGGGCCACTGGAGCGGGAGACCGTGATCGTGGCCGCGTCCCGGGCGCACGTGTCGGTCGGGTCCAGCGTGATCAGGTCACGCAGCCGGGCCACGTCCGGTGCGACGGCCCGTGTGTCGGCGAACTGCGGCAACCCGACCTGCCCGTCCAGCAGGCCGACGGCCGCCGCGTGGTACGCGCTGAACCGGGCCTGCAGGCCGTCGGCCGGCTGGCGGCGGCCCATCAGCTCCGGCACCAGCGGGTGGCACGCGATGTGCACCGCCGTGACCGTCGCCGGGTCGCCGACCTGCGTCGACACGCCGACAGCCGCGTCGATCACCGGGTGCGCGACGATGCCGCACGGGTACGGCTTGAACGCGTTCAGTTCCAGCTCCCACCGGCCGTCCCACGGCCCGGACAGGCCGGCGACCGAGTCGGCGAACACCGGCAGCACGCCGCCCGCGCCGAGCGGATCGGCGGGCCCGGACAGCCCGGCCAGTGCCAGCCGGGCGGCGAGCACACCGTTGGCGGCGGCCTTGCCCGGGTGGAACGGCTTGGTCATCGACCCGAAGCCCTCCCGGTGGCCGACGACCATCGTGGACACCAGCGCCAGCGCCGGTTCCAGCGGTGCGCCCAGCAGCAGGGCGGCTGTCACGGCGGACGCGAACACGCCGCACGTGCCGGTGATGTGCCAGCCGCGGTCGTAGTGGCTGGGCGAGATCGCGTTCCCGATGCGCAGTTCGGCCTCGCAGCCGACGGCGAACGCCGTGCGCCAGGGTCCTCGGCCCACCTCCGGGCGCAGCGACAGCATCGTGGCCAGCACGGCGGCGGCCGGGTGGATGACGGTCGCCAGGTGCGTGTCGTCGTAGTCGTCGTAGTGGGCGGCCGTGCCGGCGACCAGCGCGCCCCAGTACTCGGACACCATCTCCCGCCGGCCGGGGACGACGACGTCACCGACCCGCGCCACCCGCAGCAGCGCCTCGACGGCCGGCGTGCCGGCGGCACCGACGGCCGTGCCGAGCACGTTGAACAGGCTGCGGCCTGCGGCGTCGGCGACGGCCGGTGGCAGCGGCCGACCGGCCGCCGCGAGCACGTGGGCGCAGAACCGCGTCGACGCTGTGGTGACCAACCCGGATGACATGCGTTGCAGCCTGGACCAGCGGCAATGGCCGAACAACGCCATCTGGGGCCGTAATCGTTGCGCTCAGTGCAACGATCGGGCGTGTGTCCTGGCGATCGCGGCGAGCGCCAGGACGCTGTCATGCACGGCGCTGGTGGCCTGGTGGGCGAGGAAGATCGTCCGGCTCACCGGCTCGGCGAGCGCCAGCCGCACCACCCGCGGATGGCGGTGGCCGCTCATGCCCTCCGGCACGACGGACACCCCGATGCCGGCGCCGACCATCGACTCGACGACGAACAGGTCGCTGCCCTCGGCCGTGATCCGCGGGACGAAACCGGCCCTGGCGCACGCGTTGACCATGTGGGTGCGGCTGCTGGACCCGGGTTCCATGGCGACGAACGTCCGGTCGCGCACGTCGGCCAGCGCGACGGTGTCCCGGTCGGCCAGCGGGTCGTCCCGGGGCACGGCCAGCAGCAGCGACTCGGTGAACAACGGCTGGACCACCATGTCCGGCTCGGTGGGGGACAGGGACGTGAACGCGACGTCCGCGTCGCCGCGCAGCAGCGTGGACACGACGTCGGTCGCGGCGCTCTGCCGGCAGCGGAACCGCAGCTCCGGACGCCTGCCGTGGAGTTCGGCCAGAACCGCCGGCACGAACCCGAGGCCGAGGGAGAACGTGTGCGCGATCCGCAACAGCCGCTGCGGTTCACCGGACTCGGCGATCGCGGTGTTCACGGCGTCCGACCGGGCGCGCAGCACGCCGTGCGCCTCCCGGGCCAGCACGTGCCCGGGGTGGCGCAGCCGCACCCGCCGACCGGCCTGCTCGATCAGCTGGATGCCCAGTTTCCGTTCCAGGGCACGGATTCCGCGCTGCACTGTGGCCACGCTGACGTCCAGCTCGGCCGCCGTCCGTCCGAAGTGCTCGGTGCGCGCGAACGCCAGGAACATCTCCAGGTCGCCGAACGTGACCTCACTGGCACGGGTGTCGTCCATGGCGGGATTATCGTCGGGTTCACAACAGACCGGCCAACTTGTAGAGGACGAGGGAGCCCGCGACGGCCACGTTGAGCGACATGCCGTGGCCCACCATGGGGATCTCCACGGCCTCGTCCAGCAGGTCCAGTGCCTCCGGCGGAATGCCGTCGGCCTCGTGGCCGAGCACCACCACCGTCGGTACCCGAGCCGGTCGCACGTCGGCCAGGCGGACGGCCTCGTCGGCCAGTTCCACGCCGACGATCCTGCGCTGCTCGGCCCGCTGTTTGGCAAGCCACCGCAACGGGTCGCCCACGTGGTGCACGCAGCTGCGGTGCCGCAGCGTGTTGCCGCGCGCCAGGGCCTGTTTGACCCACGGGAACCGGGGCAGGGCAAGACAGGCGCCGACGGCGTCGCACGTGCGCAGCAGTGTGCCCAGGTTCGCGCCGTGCATCGGCCACAGCGGCGCGGCGATCAGGTGGTCCCAGCAGGAGTGGGCCCTGGCGCGGCGGCCGGCGCGCAGTTCGGTCCGGGTGCGGACCCTGATGGCGCTCACCGCGTCGAACGCGGAGCCTCCGGGTGAACGGTCATGTCGGGGCGCTTCGCGGCGCGCCCGGGCCATCGACGGCGACAACGACCGGAACAGACTAGCCTGACCGCAGACGTCGTGGGGAGGTTCGATGCGGTTTCGCGCTGTTGTCGAGTTGAACGGGAAGACCGCCACCGGCATCGAGGTGCCGGCCGATGTCGTCACGGCGCTCGGGTCGGGCAGGCGGCCGGCCGTGAGCGTGACGATTCACGACTACACCTACCGCAGTACCGTCGCGTCCATGGGCGGCCGGTTCCTGCTGCCGGTGAGCGCCGAGGTGCGCCAGGGCGCCGGGGTCGCGGCGGGCGACGAAGTGGACGTGCGGGTCGAACTGGACACGGCGCCGCGTGAGGTGGAGGTGCCCGACGACTTCGCCGCCGCGATGCGGGACGCCGGTGTCCGGGAGGCGTTCGACAAGCTGCCCTTCACCCACCGCAAGGAACACGTGCGGGCCGTCCAGGACGCCAAGAAACCCGAGACCCGCCAACGTCGGATCGAGAAGGCCGTCACGATGCTGCGCGGGTGACCGCTATCGAGGCTGGCTGACCGTCACCAGCGGCAGCGAGTCGACCTTCGTGCCCTTGCGGTAGCCGCCGAACATCAGACCCAGCAGCAGGATCACGAGCACCGCCAGGAGCAGCCACAAGTAGATCGATCTCCTGCGCATGGCGCCTCCCGCCGTCCCGCCCA
>DASZXM010000151.1:0-2718 GCA_035546415.1 Pseudonocardiaceae bacterium | reverse complement strand
GGCCCGACTGCGCGCCGAGGGCTTCCGCGTGGACCTGGCGCACGACGGTCCGTCGGCGGTCGACACGGCCGAGCGGACCGAGCCGGACCTGGTCGTGCTCGACGTCATGCTGCCCGGCTTCGACGGCCTTGAGGTGTGCCGGCGCATCCAAACCCGGCGCCCCGTGCCGGTGCTGATGCTGACCGCCCGGGACGACGAGACCGACCTGCTGGTCGGGCTGGCCGTCGGCGCGGACGACTACCTGACCAAGCCGTTCTCCATCCGCGAACTCGCCGCCCGCGTGCACGCCCTGCTGCGCCGGGTGGGCAGGACCGAACCGGCCAGGGACGGGGCCGCGCCCCGGATCGTGCTCGGCGACCTGGAGATCGACCTGGTCGAGCACCGTGTGCACCGTGCCGGTGCGGAGGCACACCTGACGCGGACCGAGTTCGACCTGCTGGTGCACCTGGCCGGCCGGCCGCGGGCCGTGCTGCCGCGGGAACGGCTGCTCGCCGAGGTGTGGCACTGGTCCGAGCAGGCCGGCACCCGGACCGTGGACAGCCACGTGAAGGCGTTGCGGCGCAAGCTGGGCGCCGACCTGATCCGCACCGTGCACGGCGTCGGCTACGCGTTGGAGGTGCCGAAGTGAGCACGTTGGGCGCCCGGATCAGCACGCTGCTGGAATGGTTGCCGCGGCCGCTGGACCCGCTGCGGTCGATCAAGCTCAAGCTCGGCATCCTCGTCGTGGTGTCACTGGCGATGGCACTGCTGTTCTTCTGGTCCCAGATCGGCTGGCTCCCGCCCAGGACGACGGTCACCGCGATCGTGGTCGCGCTGGCGTCGTCCCAGGTCCTCGCGCACGGCATGACCCGTCCGCTGCGGGACATGACGGCGGCGGCCCGCGCCATGGCCACCGGCAACTACTCGCGGCGGGTCCGGGCGACGGCCCGGGACGAGGTGGGCGAACTGGCCACCGCGTTCAACCAGATGGCCGCCGACCTGGCAGCGGCCGACCAGCAGCGCCGCGAACTGGTGGCGAACGTGTCGCACGAACTGCGCACGCCGATCACCGCGCTGCGGGCCGTGCTGGAGAACGTCGTGGACGGCGTCACCACGCCCGACTCGGCCACCCTGCACACGGCGCTCGCCCAGACCGAACGGCTCGGCAGGCTGGTCACCGAACTGTTGGACCTGTCCCGGATCGACGCCGGTGTGCTGGTGCTGCACCGCGAGCGGTTCCCGGTCCAGCCGCTGCTGGCCGACGTGGTCGCCGAGGCGTCGGTGACGTCCGAGGTCACCGGTCGGGGTGTCACGTTCGCGGTGTCGGTCAACCCGCCGGACGCCAGTGTGTTCGCCGACCGGGAGCGGCTGCACCAGGTGGTGGTGAACCTGGTGGACAACGCCGTCCGGCACGGGCCGGCAGGCGGCCGCGTGCGGCTGGTCGCCAACGCGCGGCCCTCCGGCGACCTGACCGTCGAGGTGCAGGACGACGGTCCGGGTATCGCGCCCGCCGACCGGGTGCGCGTGTTCGAGCGGTTCAACCGTGGTGAGCGCGCCAACGGCACGGACGGCGGCACCGGTCTGGGCCTGGCGATCGCGCGCTGGGTCGTCGACCTGCACGGCGGCACGATCGGTGTCGTCGACCCGGAGCGCACCCCGGACGACGTGGCAGGCTGCCGCATCCGCGTGCACCTGCCCGCCTGACTTTCCCTCTCGTTTCCGCCTTTCTCTGTCGATGACGCATGCCCTGGAGCTGTCATGCCCGAAAACGCCCCTGCCCACCCGCCGGTTGAGGACGCCGTGCCCGAGGACGCCGTGCCCGCCGACGACACCGAGTTGGACAACGGCTCCGAGTTGGACGACGTGGACGAGCGTGAAGCGGCACCGCCCGTCGTGCTGATCGCGGCCGCGGCCGTCGGGTTGGTGACCGCGTTCTCGGTGCCGCTGGACGAACCCGGCGTCGGCTGGCTGGTCGGCGGGATCGCCGCGACGGCCGGGGTGATCGCGATCCGCAGGCCGACGCACTGGTCCCAGATCGCCTGGGGCGCGCTGGCGCTCGGCCTCATCTCGGTGGGCACGTACCGGGCCGCCACCTGGCTGTTCGTGCTGTGCGCGGTCGGCGCGTGCGTCGCCGGTTCGCTCGCCGTGTTCGGCGGCCGGACGGTCGGCCAGGTCGTGTTCGCGACGATCGTGATCCCGGTGCGCGCGGTCCGGGACATCCCGTGGCTGGCGCGCGGGTTCACGACGTCCTCCCGGGAGCGGGACGGGGAGCGGACGTTCCGGATGACCGCGTCGATCATCGTCGGCGTGCTGCTGGTGCTGGTGTTCGGCGCGCTGTTCGCCGGGGCCGACCCGACGTTCGCCCACCTCGTGTCGGCCGCCGTGCCGTCGGTGGACAACGACACGGTGGCCCGCTGGATCTTCCTGTTCCTGGCCGCCGCGGGCGGCACGGCGGCCGCCGGTCATCTGCTGCTCGCGCCACCGCACACCGCGGACCGGAAGGGGGGTCCCGCGCTGCGGACCGTCGAGTGGGCCGTACCGGTGGGGCTGCTGGTCCTGCTGTTCGCGGTGTTCGTGGCCGACCAGGTGGCCGCGCTGTTCGGCGGCGCGGACTACGTGCTGCGGACCGCGCACCTGACGTACGCGCGGTACGCGCGCACCGGGTTCTGGCAGCTGCTGCTGGTCACCGGGCTCACGCTGGTCGTGATCGCGGTCGTCGTCGCGAAGGCCGGCCGGGTC
>DASZXM010000150.1:0-12243 GCA_035546415.1 Pseudonocardiaceae bacterium | reverse complement strand
GAGGCGGTCGTGACGGCGCTGGACCTGCCGCCGGTGCCCGCGCAGCTGCCCGACGGTGCGGTGGTCGTCGCCGCGGCCCTGGACGAGCCCGCGGCCGCCGCGCTGCACGCGGCCGGTGCGCCGGTGATCGGCACCCCGGCCCCGGCCGGTGCCGAACTGCTGGCAGCGGTGGCCGTGATGGACCTGCTCCGCTCGCCGGGCGGCTGCCCGTGGGACGCCCAGCAGACGCACGACTCGCTCAAGCAGTACCTCGTCGAGGAGACGTTCGAGCTGCTGGAGGCGATCGAGGACGGCGACCGCGCCGCGTTGCGCGAGGAACTCGGCGACGTGCTGCTGCAGGTGCTGTTCCAGTCCCGGGTCGCCGCGGAGGACCCGGCCGACCCGTTCACGGTCGACGACGTGGCCGCCGCCCTGGTCGGCAAGCTCGTCGGGCGGCACCCGCACGTGTTCGCCGGCGGTGATCCCGCGGTGCGCGACGCGGCCACCCAGGAGCACCGCTGGGAAGAGCTCAAGCAGCAGGAGAAACAGCGTCAGTCCAGTGTAGATGGTGTGGCGCTCGGTCAGCCCGCGGCGAGCCTGGCGGCGAAGCTGACGTCCCGCGCGACCCGTGCCGGCCTGCCGGTGGACCTGTTGCCGGACAAGGACTCCGGCGCCGGCGGCGAGCTGTTCGCGGCCGCCGTCGCCGTCAAGCTGGCCGGCCTGGACCCGGAGGGCGAGCTGCGCGCGGTCGGCCGCCGGTTCGCCGAGGATCTGCGCGAGGCGGAACGGACCGCCCGGGAGGCCGGAGCCGACCCGCTCGCGATGGACGCGGACGCATGGCGTAAATACTGGCCCCGATGAGTACCGAAGACCGGTTACGCAGGCGTGCCCGTTTCGACAGCGTGGCCGCGGTGTACGACAGGGTCCGCCCCGGCTACCCACCCGCCCTGTTCACCGACCTGGCCGACCTGGCCGGTGTCGGGCCGGGCACGCGAGTGCTGGAGATCGGCTGTGGCACGGGCCAGGCCAGCGTCCCGATCGCCGCACTGGGCGCCGACCTGCTGGCGGTCGAACTGGGCCCGCGGCTGGCCGCGCTCGCGGCGGCCAAGATCGGCGCCGACCGAGTGGTGACGGCGGACTTCGACACGTGGCGCCCGGACACGTCGTTCGACGTGGTCTTCTCAGCGACGGCCTTCCACTGGCTCGACCCGGCCACCCGCCTGGACCGCGCCGCTGACGTGCTCGTCCCCGGCGGCGCGCTGGCCACGGTGATGACCCACCACGTGGCCGGCGGCACGGAGTCGTTCTTCGCCGAGGTCCAGGCGTACTACCGCCGGTTCGAACCGGGCTGGCGCCCGCACGGCCTGCCGCCTGCCGACGAGGTGCCGTACGACACGGCGGTCGGTGACCGCTTCGGCAAGCCGGTGTTCTGCCGTTACCAATGGACGGCCGGCTACCACACGGCGGACTACCTGGACCTGCTCCGCACGTATTCCACGACCCTGTCCCTGCCCGGACCGGCGGCAGCCGGCCTGCTGCGCGGCATCGGACAGTTGATCGACGGCCGTTACGGCGGGCGGATCAGCAAGCGGTACCTCACCGAACTCCGGGTGGTCCGGCGAGTTCGCTGACTACCCCGGGACCCACGGTGGAACCCCGTAGCCTGTGCGTGTGTCAGCGTCCTCGATGTCGACGGCCCCCGACTCCCCGCCGCTGGGCTTCCCCACGCCGCCGCGTCGTCGGCGCAGGTGGCCGCTGGTGGTGCTCGTGCTGACGGTCGTCGGTGGCCTGGCGATCACGTTCGGCGTGATCCTGCGCAGCGGCCCGATGACGGAGCTGGCCAAGAAGGAAGGCCCCGTCGAACCGCTGTTCCGGATTCCCCAGCTGGACGTGGCGTCCGGCAGCGCGGTGCCCACGGTCCCACCGGCGGTCCCGACGGGAACGGCCGCCCGCGCCGCGTGGATCGTGAACCTCTCCGGCCGCACGGACATCCCGCGGCGCGCCCTCCAGGCGTACGTCCAGGCGGCGACGTTAACGGCCCGGCGCGACCCGGGCTGCCACCTGTCCTGGGCGACCCTGGCCGGGGTGGGCCGGATCGAATCCGACCACGGCCAGCACCACGGCGACTCGGTGAACGCGGCCGGCACCGAGGAGTTCCCCATCATCGGCCCGGCACTGGACGGTTCCCCCGGCGTGCAACGCATCCCGGACACCGACGGCGGAAAGCTGGACGGCGACACCACGTGGGACCGCGCGGTGGGCCCCATGCAGTTCCTGCCGTCCCGGTGGAAGTCGTTGGGACAGCGGGCAAGCGGCGACGGCAGGTCGCCGGACCCGCAGAACATCGACGACGCGGCCCTGACGGCGGCGACGTACCTGTGCGAGTCGGGCAACCTGTCCCACCCGGCGACCTGGTGGGCAGCGGCCTTCCACTACAACAACTCGGTGGCGTACGGCCGAGCCGTCTTCAGCGCGGCGGACGCCTACGCACGAGCGGCACTGACGACGAAGAAGTAGAGCCGGCGTCTCAGTCCGCCGGTTCGCCGCCCTCCGCGCGACTCGCCCGGACCGCGATCCGGGCGCTGACCTCGCCCAGCGCCTCCTGGTACTCCGGCAGCGGGTTCATCGCGGCCGCCAGGCGCAGTTGCGTCTTGGCCTCCTCCAGCCGGCCCTGCCGTTGCAGCGTCCGGCCGAGCGCGAAATGAGCGTAGTGATCCGACGGGTCCAGTTCCAGGACCCGCAGGAACGCCCGCTCCGCCCGCACCAACTGGGCCGAACCCAAATAAGCGCGCCCAGCGAGCAGATGCACACTGGGCGCGTCGGGGGCCGCTTCGACGACGGCCGCCAACTCGCGTAGCGCCTCCAGCGGACGGCGTTGCGCTAGCAACGTCTCCGCTCGGCGAAACGATTCAAAGGTGCCGTCAGTCATGGTTGGCTCAACGCTACTGTGCGAGCCCGTGTTCCTCGACCGCCGTCCGGATGGTGATCGGATGGTGAACCCCCGGTTGACAGCCGCGACACGCCGTCCGCAGGAGCATCTGAATCGAGGCCGGCCGGGGACAATCCGCCGGTCGACCCTGGTTCACCGCTAGGCTCGGGGCGACACGGACAATCGAAAGTGACGAGGAGCGCAGGTGGCGGTCATCGAGCAGGTCGGTGCGCGGGAAATCCTGGACTCGCGTGGTAACCCGACCGTGGAGGTCGAGGTCGCGCTGGACGACGGCACCCTGGCACGCGCCGCCGTGCCGTCCGGTGCGTCCACCGGCGAGCACGAGGCGGTGGAGTTGCGGGACGGCGACCCCGCCCGCTTCGGCGGCAAGGGCGTGGAGAAGGCCGTCAACGCCGTGCTGGACGAAATCGGACCGGAGCTGGCCGGCACCGAAGCCGTCGACCAGCGGATCGTCGACCAGAAGCTGGTCGACCTGGACGGCACGCCGGACAAGTCGCGGCTGGGCGCGAACGCCATCCTCGGCGTGTCGCTGGCCGTGGCGAAGGCGGCCGCCGAGTCGTCCGGGCTGGAGCTGTTCCGCTACCTGGGCGGCCCGAACGCGCACGTCCTGCCGGTGCCGATGATGAACATCCTCAACGGCGGCGCGCACGCCGACACCGACGTGGACATCCAGGAGTTCATGATCGCACCGATCGGCGCGGAGAGCTTCCGCGAGGCGCTGCGCTGGGGCGCCGAGGTGTATCACGCGCTGAAGTCGGTGCTGAAGGCGAAGGGCCTGGCCACCGGCCTGGGCGACGAGGGCGGTTTCGCGCCGAGCCTGCCCAGCAACCGCGACGCGCTGGACCTGATCGCGCAGGCCGTGGAGAAGGCCGGCTACCGGCTGGGCCGCGACATCGCGCTGGCGCTGGACGTGGCCGCGACCGAGTTCTTCTCCGACGGTGCGTACACGTTCGAGGGCCAGAAGCGCAGCGCGGAGCAGATGACGGCGTACTACTCGGAGCTCGTCGACGCGTACCCGCTGGTCTCCATCGAGGACCCGCTGAGCGAGGACGACTGGGACGGCTGGGTGCAGCTGACGGCCGCGCTGGGGGAGAAGGTGCAGATCGTCGGCGACGACCTGTTCGTCACCAACCCGGAACGCCTCGAGGAGGGCATCGCCCGCCGCGCCGCGAACGCGCTGCTGGTGAAGGTCAACCAGATCGGCACGCTGTCGGAGACCCTGG
Organism: Pseudonocardiaceae bacterium; assembly: GCA_035546415.1. GTDB lineage: Bacteria > Actinomycetota > Actinomycetes > Mycobacteriales > Pseudonocardiaceae > DATEPR01. The sequence continues at coordinate 8,091 of DASZXM010000150.1, read as the reverse complement.
ACGCCGGGACTCTCGCGCACACGTGCGGCTACCGGTGCATGCTCAGCCACCGGTCCGGCGAGACCGAGGACACGACGATCGCCGACCTCGTCGTGGCGACCGGTGCCGGTCAGATCAAGACCGGCGCGCCCGCCCGCAGCGAGCGGGTGGCCAAGTACAACCAGCTCCTGCGCATCGAGGAAGCGCTCGGCGACGCCGCCCGGTACGCCGGTGACCTGGCGTTCCCGCGTTTCTCGGCGGAGGACTGAGCAGCGGCCATGACCGGTCGCGACCAGCAGCGGCGCCGCCGCCGGGGGGAGACCTCCGGCGGCGCGTCGACCCGGCGCGTCGACCGGTCGCGTCGGGCCGCCGACGCGGCCGCTGGTCCCGAACCGGACGAGGCCGTGGACACCCGGCGCGCCACCCGCGGCCGCAGGCCACCGCGCCGGCCGCTGATCAGCAGGGCCGTCGGCAGGCTGACCACCCGCAGGGCGGCGCTGCTCGCGCTGGTCGTCTGCGCGCTCGCGCTGAGCGTCGCCGTCCCGCTGCACACCTACCTGTCGCAGCGCGACGACCTACAGGCCCAGCTCCAGCAGCAGCAGGCGCTGCGGACCCAGGAGAGCGCGCTGGAGAAGCGGGAACGGCAGCTGTCCGATCCGGCGCAGATCGAGGCCGAGGCCAAGACCCGGCTGCGGTACGTGATGCCCGGGGAGATCCCGTACGACGTGCAACTACCCGGCAGTTCCCCGGTGCCCGGCCAGAGCCACCCGGCCCAGCAGCCGGGGTCGGCGTCCAGCTGGTATCAAACGCTGTGGAATTCCATCGTGGGCAACCATTGACCGAGCGTTTCCCCCCGGCCACCGACGCCGACCGGGCCGCTGTCGCCGCCCAGTTGGGCCGGGAGCCGCGCGGCATGCTGGCGGTCGCCGCGCGCTGCCCGAGTGGCCACCCGGCGGTCGTCACGACCAGCCCGCGCCTGCCCGACGGCACACCGTTCCCGACGCTCTACTACCTCACCTGTCCGCGCCTCGCGTCGCTGGTCAGCCGTCTGGAGGCGGCCGGCGTGATGAAGGAGATGCAGGCCCGCCTCGGCCTGGACCCGGAGTTGGCCGACGCGTACCACCGGGCACACGAGTCGTACCTGGCCGAACGCGACGCCATCGAGTCGCTGGGCACCCAGGTGACGGCCGGTGGCATGCCGGAGCGGGTCAAGTGCCTGCACGCGCTGCTGGCCCATTCACTGGCCGTCGGACCGGGTGTGAACCCGTTCGGTGACGAGACCCTGTCCTTGGTGCGGCAATGGTGGCCGGAAGGCCCGTGCGCGCCGGACGCGGACAGTTAACGGTTGATTCGATTTCGCCGGTTTTCGTCTCACCTGCGAAGTAAGGGGGCAGGTACTGCTGCATCAGGGTGAGCAATAGGTAGCCATTGGCTGGCGAAGGCCCTCGATCGCATGACATCGGGCGCGTGAAGGGGCAAGCTGGTGAACCCGGAGGACAGGTCAGCTGGCGCCGACGAGGAAGGTGGTCTGATAGTGGGATCGACCAAGAGACGGCACGCCGGTAAGGGGAGGAAACCGAGTGACCGTCGTCGACGTCGGACCATGGCCATCCTGGCCGGAGCCCTGGTCACACTTCCGGCGGCACTGTCGGCGGACGTCGCCGTGCACGGGTTCGTGAACGCGGCCGAAACCGGCCCCCTGAGCAGCCCGAGCCCCGGCTCCAGCGCCGCGCAGGGCGACCTCGGCGCCACCGGCGCGACGCCGCACGACACCCAACTGTCCCCGCAGCTGATCCACAACGCCGGCAACCCGTCCGCGCTGGCCACCGGCACCGGCCCGCAGTCCGACCTGCCCAGCGGCCCGCTCGGCATCCCCGGCGTCGTGCTGGACGCCTACCAGCATGCGCAGCAGGTGATGAGCGTCCAGGACCCGGGCTGTCACCTGCCGTGGTGGCTGCTCGCGGGCATCGGCAAGATCGAGTCCAACCAGGCCGAGAACGGCGAGGTGGACAGCAACGGCACCACGATCAACCCGATCCTGGGCCCCGAACTGAACGGCTCACACGGCTACGCGGCCCTGCCCGCCATCAACGGCGGCGAGTGGACCGGCGACAAGGTGTGGCAGCGCGCGGTCGGCCCGATGCAGTTCCTGCCGTCCACGTGGCTGCAGTGGGGCAACGGCGGCAACCCGAACAACGTGTACGACGCGGCCCTCGCCGCGGGCCGCTACCTGTGCGCAGGCGACCGCGACCTGTCCGACCCTGCCCAACAGGCGGCCGCGGTGTTCAGCTACAACCACTCGGACAGCTACGTCCAGGAAGTCCTGCTGTGGGCCAACGCGTACCGCAACGGCGTGACCCCGCTGCCGGAGACCCCGGTCGCCCCGGAGGGGCCAGCCCCGACCGGCGGCGCACCGACGACGGTCAGTAGGGGCGGCCACACAGGCGGCTCCACGGGCGGCACACACGGCGGCGGTGGCGGCAACACGGGCGGCGGTGGCTCGACGACGACCACGACGTCGAAGCCCACGACGACCACGACCGGTCCGACCACGACGACGACCACCACGACCACCACGACCACGACCGGTCCGACCACGACCACTTGCCCGCCGACCACGACCACGACCACACCGCCGAGCACGACCACGACCACGCCGCCGACCACGACCACCACGGACACGACGACCACGACCAGTCCGACCACGACGACCACGGACACGACCACCACCACCACTCCCACGCCGACGTGCGGCCCGTAACCTGAACGCGGAGACTTTAACGTCGCGTTGAGGAGGGTGGATGGCCCGGGTTGCCGCCATCGACTGTGGTACGAACTCGATCCGCCTCCTCATCGCGGACGTGACCGTGCGCGAGGACGGCACGGCGTGGCTGCGTGACGTGCACCGCGAGATGCGCATCGTCCGCCTGGGCGAGGGAGTCGACGCGACAGGCGTGCTGTCGGCGGAGGCACTGTCCCGAACCCGGGCGGCGCTCGTCGACTACGCGGCGCTGGCGGTCCGCAAGGGTGTGGAGCGCGCCCGGATGGTGGCGACGTCGGCAACCCGCGACGCCGCCAACCGCGACGACTTCTTCTCGATGACGGCCGAGGTGCTCGGCGCGCCGGCGGAGGTGATCAGCGGCGACGAGGAGGCCCGGCTGTCGTTCGCGGGCGCGGTCGGCGACCTGGACCCGGGCGACGGACCGTTCCTGGTGGCGGACGTCGGCGGTGGGTCGACGGAGTTGGTGCTGGGCACGTGGGACGGCAAGAAGGTGGACGTCATCGCGGCACGCTCGGTGGACGTGGGCTGCGTACGCCTGACGGAGCGATGCCTGCACACCGACCCACCGACACCGACCGAGGTGTCCGACGCGGTACGGGTCGCATCCGACGTCCTGGACACGGCGTTCACGGCGGTACCGCTCGACCAGGCCCGCACGTTCATCGGCGTGGCCGGCACGGTGACCACGATGTCAGCGGTCCACATGGAACTACCCGCCTACGACGCGGACACCCTGCACCTGTCCCGCCTCCCCCTACCGGCGATCGCGTCGACGACGGACCTGTTCGTCGGCATGACCCGCGCCGAACGAGCGGCACTCGGCCCGATGCACCCGGGCCGAGTGGACGTGATCGCGGGCGGCGCGATCATCGTCCGCACCTTGGCGGAACAGGTGGCCGCACGAGCAGGAATCACGGAAATGGTCGTCAGCGAACACGACATCCTGGACGGCATCGCACTGTCACTGATCTAGCTGGTTACGCCCTGACCGCCCGTCCGCGCCACGTAGCCGTTTCAGTCGCACCGAGCGGACGACACGCGCAAACCACCGCGACCCCACCCGCCGGGTGTGTCGTCATTTCGGGGAGGCGCTGGTGTCCGTCGTTTCTCTGCGAGTGGTCGACATGCGTGTCGTGGTGGCGTTGGTTGTCGGCGTGTCGTCGGTTCGGGGAGGCGTCGGCGCCGGTCGTTTCTCCGCGAGTGGTCGACACGCGCGTCGCGATTGTGTTGGTTCTCGGTGTGTCGTTGCTTCGCGGAGACAGGGGGCGCCGCCAACTCCCTGGGCGGTCGACACGCTCGTGGGCGGCTCCGACATTCCCGGGCGTGTCGCCCGTTCGCGTCGCCCACCAGTCGACACGCCCGGCCGTTTCAACCCTCCCGATCGGCGTCTCGTCGCCCGGGCCCGACCGCCCTCACGGACTGATCGTCATCCGCTCGTCCGAATCCGTCGGGTCCGCATCCGGCCCGTCCCCAAACGACCCGCCCTCGAACGAATCACCCTCGAACGACTCATCCTCCACCGAGTTGTCCACCACCGAACCGTCCTGGAACGACTCGGGCGCCCGACCGCCCAACGGGTCCTGTGACGCCCCGTGGCTCTGGTCCGGCATCGGCACCCCGTCCGCCCGGGACACCCGGTTGCGGCCGGTCGCCTTCGCGACGTACATGGCGTCATCGGCCAGCCGGGTCACGCGCTCCAGCAGTTCCGTCGCCGTTCGCCCGTTCGGTCCCTCGCCGTGGGACAACGACGCCACCCCGATGGAAATCGTGCATCGCGGGACGTTGTTGTCCGCTCCCGGGATGGTGATCGTCCCTTCGCCTGCCGGCCGGCTCACGGTCAGGGTCAGTTCCTCCACCGCCGACCGCAACCGCTCCGCCACGTCCGCCGCTCGCGACACGTCCGTGTTCGGCAGCAGCACCGCGATCTCCTCGCCGCCCCACCGGCACACCAGGTCGGTGGGCCGCACGTTGGCCCGTACCGTGTCGGCGACCGCGCGCAGCAACAGGTCGGCGCCGACGTGGCCGAGTCGGGTGTTCCACTGCTTGAAGTGGTCCAGGTCGCACATCAGGAACGACGACGTCTGGCCGAGGACGTGGTCCTTGGCCAGTGCCGCCTCCGAGTGGACGCCGAAGCCGCGGGCGTTCAGCAGGCCGGTCTTCGCGTCGTGCAACGCGTCCAACTCGGCCTGTTCGCGTTCCACGATCAGCTGCGACTTCTTGTGCTCGTTGCGGGTGCCCTGGATGGCGACGACCGCCATCGCCACCAACAGCAGCGGCGCGAAGCCGGCCACCACCGCCGCCACACTGGCCAGCACCAGCGTGTACACGATGAAGACGTTGTCCGGCAACGAGCCCAGCATCGAGGGCAGCGACCACGAGCCGGTCAGCAGTCCTCGGTAGACGCCGATCAGCACCGCCTGCACCAGGAAGTACACCGCGATCGCGGCGACCAGGCCGCCGGTCGCGCTGATCGCGATGGAGCTGACCGCGCTGACGTGGCCGGACCGCAGCCAGTAGGTCAGGTAGGTGTGCGCGCCGATCCAGTGCACGCCCAGCGCGGACAGCACGATCGAGCTGGACGTGAAGACCCACCTCGACGGTGGCTTGCGCGCGATGAGGTAGCGCTGTGCACGCAGGATGATCACGAGCAGTAGCACCAGGGACACCGGCAGGATCAGCGCCGCGCTGAACAGCCAGATGCTGGTCTGGTCCACGTGTTCGACCTTGCCGTACCGTAGTCGCGCGGCGCGTTCGCGCTCCTCGTCCGGACGGGTGAACACCACATGCGCCGTTGCGGCGACGGCGAGTCCGCCGAAGAGGATCAACTGGTGGGACGTTGGCCAGTGTTCCTGGCAGAGTGTCAGGACACTCAGCGCGACGGCCGCCGCGTTACCCAGGAGGACCCATGCCACGCACCACGCGGGGAACGACCACAGCGTCCATTGCCGAAGTTCGTCCCGAATACCGTTTCCGGACTGCCGGTGGTGCGCAATCCTTGGCAGACTAGTGGCCATCACGGGTAACTCCGGTGGTTGGGCAAGCCGGGTGCCGACGTTCGGGCCATCCGACCTGTCGGCCGCCCCCGAGAGGAGGTGTGTCGGATGATCCGCCGCGACACCGACATTCCACCACGGCTACCCTCGCCACCTGCAGTGCCCGATCCGCCGTGACGAGGTAGTTGCGCGACATGTTCATGCCGCACCCCCCTCTCTGTCCGCTTCGTCTCCCGGTAAGGAGGTGAGACCATGGTGCTCGGTGACCGCGATGCGTGACGTCGTGGGGGTGACAGTGGCGGGGGTTGTGCTGTCCGCGCGTCCGCGTAGCGCGGCGAGCAGGGTTCCCGCCATTCCCACCAGGCCACCGATCCCAATGGCCAGTGCCGCGGAACCGACCCACTGGGCCAACACTCCGGCGAGCACGGCCGCGAGCCCCTGACCAGCTCGCAAGACCGTCCGTTCGAGCCCGATGACGCCGCCCCTGATGTGGTCGGGGGCCAGGCGGCTGACGGTGGCCGTGGTCAGCGGCAGGAAAGCGGCGCCCGCCCCGGACACCACGAGCAGCAGACCGGCCAGGACGCCCGCGGGCGCCGGCCCGAGCACGTGCGTCGCCAACAGGACGAACGGCGCGAGCGCGCCGAGCGAGACCACCGCGAGCGGCACCAGCGCCGCCGCCCGGCGCGCGGAGGACATCCGGTCCACCCACCAGGCGCCCACGATGAATCCCAGACAGTCCGCCGCCAACAGCGGGCCGATCACCCATTCGCCGAGACCGAGTTGGCCGACGAGCGGGACGATGACGGCGTCCGGCAGGATCGTCAGCGCCGACAGCAGCCGCAACCAGGTCATGGTGCGCATCTGCCGGTCGCGCCTGATCAGTGAGGCAGCGGCCCGTCGGGGCGACTTCCTGCTCTGCGCCGACGCGGCCGCCGGCCGGGCACGCACGCCGATCCGCAGTGTCACGGCGACCACGGCGAAACTCACCGCGTCACCCAGGATCGACCACGTGGGGCCGACTCCGGCGACCACGGCACCGGCACCGGCCAGACCGATCAGCTGACCCGCTTCCCGGATCACGGCGAGCCGGGCCTGGGCGTTGTCCACCCGCTCCGGTGTGAGCAGCGCGGGCAACACTGCCGACTGGGCCGCCTTGAACGGCGCCTGTCCGGCTGTGATCCCGATCACGGCTACGGCGACGATCTCCAGTGGTACACCAGGAATCGCCATGATTCCGGCCAGCACGGCCTGTGCCGAGGAACACACGATCATCACCGCGCGCCGCGGGTAGCGGTCGGCGAGCGGTGACAACAGTGGGCCTGCGATCAGGTCCGGCAGCAGGGTCAGCGCGTACGTGACAGCGGCGAGCGCGGCCGAACCGGTGCGGGTGAACACCAGCACCGCGACGGCCACCTTGGCCAACTGGTCACCGAGAACAGAGGCCCCTTCGCCGGCCAACAACCAGCCGAACTCGCTCAGCCGTCGGGTGCGGGGCACGCTGCCGGCCGGCGATCCTTCCGGTGTCGTGCCAGCTTCAGTCATATGAGTCGTGTCCCGGGTTCCCAGGCGCCACACCGGAGTCGGGGCAGCACGACGGCGCGCCGCATCGGCATCTGTTGTGCACGCTCGCCCCCGTTTCCCACGACAACCCCGACCGTACGACCCTTCCCTTGGATGATGCCGTACCCGCCCTCGGAATGTACCCGGGCGGAGCAGATCGGTTACGGAAAGCGATCCTGCCTACCGAACGCCGGGCGCACAACCCCCGGGTGGTCGCATGTTTTCCACGCCGTCGGAAGAAATCGGTTGTTCTCGTTACCCGTTGTCGGCGTGTCGGCGGCCGTCGCTGCTCCGAATGAACGATGCGATATCCGCCGACTGGCGCACCCGGGTGGGCTCGTGGACGTACATCATGTGCCCCGCCGGGTAGTACTCGAGGCTGATGTTGGCCCGCAGTTCCGCCGGGATCGCCAGGTGAGCCAGCACGTGTTCGGCCGCGTAGTAGGGCGTTGCGCCGTCGTGGAAGCCGCAGGCCACGTGCACCCGCAGGTGCGGGTTGGCGCGCATCGCGGCGGCCAGTCGGTCTGCCACGGTCACCGAGGCGCCTTCGAACTCCTTGTACGACCACGGCCGCACGTTGGACGTGAGAATCTCGTACGGCAGGTCGTTCTCGTAACCCAGTTCGGTGCGCACGTAGTGGTTGAACGCGGCCGTGTACGGACCGAGAATCGCCGAGTAGGACGGGTCCTCGGTGAAATGTTCGCGGCCCGAGTCGCTGTCCCAGCCGGCGAAGCGGGCGTCCAGCCTGCCCGTCACCTGCCGCCGGTCGCGCAGCAG
>DASZXM010000149.1:0-3817 GCA_035546415.1 Pseudonocardiaceae bacterium | reverse complement strand
CGCGCCCACCTGCGGTGCCAGCCGGCCGGCCACCTCGGACATCGGCGCCAGCAGCGGCAGCGCGCCGCCCGCCGTCTGCACGGTCTCGTAGGCGACACCGGTCGTGCCGGAGTCCAGCAACGCCCTGGTCAGCGCCTCGTCTGCGGCCAGGTGCAGGTAGGTGAACAGCACCAGGTCGGGCCGCAGCCGTGGGTACTCGGCGGCGATCGGCTCCTTGACCTTCAACACCAGCTCGCCCTCGGCCCACACGTCGTCCGCGCCGGCCAGCACCTTCGCGCCCGCGGCGAGGTACTCCTCGTCCGGGATGGCCGAGCCGGCACCGGCACCGGCCTGCACGAACACCGTGTGGCCGCGGCTGGTCAGCTCGTGCGCGCCGGCCGGGGTCAGCGCCACCCGGTACTCGTTGTTCTTGATCTCCTGGGGAACAGCGATCTTCACCGGCTTGGTCCCTTCTCGCGGTGTCGCACACCACGGTGGGGCACGGCGTGCGCAATGTCATCATGCGCCCGGCACCAGCCACCGGCACGTCGATTGTCCCCTGGGCACAACACTGGACCGTTCGAGTCATGTCCGTCCGCACGAAGAGTGCCGGGCGGCGGTCAGGAGCCGGCAGGAGTCGTCAGGACCAGCGCAGCGCGGCGAGTTGCACCAGCAGCGCCAGCCGCACGTCCGGATCGCCCAGGTCGACGCCGATCAGCTCGCCGATCTTCCGCATCCGGTACCGCAGGGTGTTCGGGTGGATGCGCAGTGCCTGACCGGCCGCCCTCGGGTCGCCGGGGTGCCGCAGCCACTCGTAGAGCGTGCGCAGGTGGTCCGTGCCGCCCGCCTCGTCGTGCTGGCGCAACAACGACAGCGGCCCCACGTCGGCGACACCGGCGGCGACGGCCGACGTGGCCAGCCGGTGCAGCGCCACCACGGCCCAGCTGTCCTGGTAGTCGGCCACCCCGCCGGACACCAACCCGGCCCGCAGCAGCCCCAGCGTCTCCTGTGCCTGCGCCCGCGACCGGGGCAGCTCACCCAGCGGCACCGGCGCGCCCGCGGCCGCCAGCGCGTGCTCGCCGGCAGGTCCGGACAGCGCCGCCCGCAGCTCCGCCCAACCGCCCTCGCCCGTGCCGTCGGGCACCACGGCGTACAGCAACCCGTGCAGGTCGGCCACTGCCGGCCGGCGCCCGATGCCGGTGGTGATCCGCTCCCACAGCGCCAGCCGCAGGCCCTCGGTGCGCAACTCGTCGGCGTCGTCCCGGCCTGCGGCGTCGATCGCGACCACCCGGTGCGGCCCGTCCGCCAGGTCCAGTTCGGCCGCTGCCACCCGCACGCTGCCGCCGCCCTCCAACAGCTCCCGGACCCGTTCGGCGGACTGCCGGCGCTCCGCGTCCACCCGGGCCCGCCGCCGCAGCAGGTGCAGTGCGACGACGGCGCCCGCGTCGGCGAACGCCGCCGCCCGCGCGTCCGGCACCCGGTCGGGAACCACGGCCCACATCGAGCCCAGCAGCTCACCGCCCATCCGGATCGGCACGATCAGCCGCGGCAGCGTGCCGTCCCGCTGCGCGGCGACGTAGATCGGGTTGCCACCACGGGACAGCTCCCGGAACACGCCACGCGACCGGAACCGCGCCAGCACGTCGTCGGGCACCCGCCGGCCCATGATCGTGGACACCCGCGCCGGGTCGGTCCGGTCCTGCCGCGCCGAGTAGGCCAGCACCCGGGAGTTGGCGTCCTCGATGGTCACCGGGGCGTCCACAACGGACGCGACGGCGTCGGCCAGCCGGAACAGGTCACCCAGCCCGGCGTCGTGCGCGTCCTGCCCGGTCTCCGCGGCGTCGGCCTCGGCGTCCAGCACGGTCCGCAGCAGCCACACCAGCTGTGCCCACCCGGTCCCGGACCGCACCTCCACGACGGACGTGCGCGCCGACCTCGCCGCGGTGAGCACGCTGGCCTGGCCCGCGGTCGGCGGCTTGAGCAGCACGGCCGCCGCGCCGCGCTCGCCCGCCTGCCGCACCAGTTCCACCGCGTCCTTGCCGGTGCCCACCGACACTCCGAGCACCAGGTCACCGGCTGCCAGTTGGGTCCGCCTGCCCGGTTCGGCGATGACGACATCGCTGACCGCCCCCGGCTCGTCGACGATCAGCGTCGCCCGCAACAACGTCGGCCCGACGCGGTCGACAACCCCCTGCACCGTGAGCATCGCCGTCCCCGTGATCGCTGGTCAGGCGACCATGGTCACACCGCTCGGCTCACCCGCGCGAACCGGCCCGCCGCGACGCGCACCATCCCGACCAGCCCGCCGACGAGCAGGATGCCGCCGGGCAGCAGCAGGTTCGCGAACGCCGTGCCCACCGACGACCAGTGGCCGCTGATGTGGAAGCCCAGCCAGTGCAGCACCGTCCGCAGCCCGACCAGGTTGAACAGCAATGCCGCCGCCGTGAACAGCACGGCCACCGTCACGCACACCCGCCCGCGCTCCACCAGGGACAGCGCGAGCAGCCCGACGGCGATGATCAGCAGTGCGCCGTAGCTGTTCCTGGGTTGCAGGTAGGCGACGAACTCGATCGTGGCGGCGCTGGCGATCGTCAGCAGCACGCCCAACCCGCCGACCGTCCACCGGCGCACCGACACCGGCCGGCCCCACCGCGCCGGCATCGCGGCCGTGGCGGCCACGGCGAGCCCCAGCACGAACGTGCCGACGGTCAGGAAGTCGATGAAACGGACACCGGCGGCGGACAACCGGCTCGTGCCGGGCGGCAGGCTCAACGCGATGAACTCGATCACCGGGAACAACACGACATACAGCGCCAGGCTCGTCGACGCGTACAGCAGGTGCCAGCCCGTCTGCGTTGCCTCGCCGCGCCGCCGCGCCCGTCTGTGGTACCAGAGCAGGCTGATCAGCGGGCCGAACATCGCCACGCAGAACCAGTACAGCGCCACGGAAATCGGGTCGCCGGACGCGCCGTCGCACGTGCCGAACTGCTGCAGCGGCGCGAACGCGATGCCGGAAATGTGGGTCGTCGAGTTCATCGCCGGATTCCACACATAACCGGCGCCGCTGGAATCGGCCGGTTGATACACCAATGGTGCCAACAGGATGAGAAAGCCGAACAACAGCATCGGAAACCAGTAGCCGTTGCGGTCCCCGCGAATTGGTTCGGGCAGCGATTTATTGCCGCCTGCAAAGAAGGCGGCGATTTTCGCGGTCACACGCTGCGCGGTGGCACCCGGCACGCCGGGGCGCTCCGCGGTCGCGTGGGCGGACGGCGACTCTGTCACGGCATCGGTCACAGTGGCGTTCGGGGCGATCGTGGGCAGGTCGGCACGGCCGCTGTTCGCGGTTGCGGAGCCGGCGACCGCATAGGTGAGTCGCCGGTCGGCTTCCGTGCCGTGGATCATGATTGCCCACACCCCTCCGGTTCGCCCACCGGAATCCCTACTCTGTTGCCGCGATTTAAGAATCCCTCGGACGGATAGTCGATCTGTCCGTTCCGTGTTCACCCGGTCGTGCTCGGTAGTCATCCCGGGGAGAAGTCTGCGGCCTCGTGCCGCATCGGCCAAGCGACGAAAGTCGGATGAGATACTTCAGTCGCACCGATACGGTGGTAGCGCTCGCGCTTTGCCGCAGGTCACGGTAGGCATGGCGGCGGTCGACGATTCTTGCTGTCCGGGGACGGGGGTCGCGCATGCCGGCAGGGGGCAACGCGAGACATCGCTGGTTTGTCGTTTTCGTACTGGCGCTGGCCGCGCTCGTGGCCGGCATGGTGCCCGTTTCAGCCGGCGCGACCGCGTCGACCGTCACGGTCGTCGCGTCACCGACCGACGCGCCCGG
>DASZXM010000148.1:0-4843 GCA_035546415.1 Pseudonocardiaceae bacterium | reverse complement strand
GGCGCAGCGGTTCGCCACCGCCTACCTCGCCGCCCTACGCGCCGCGGCCGCCATGCTGGCGTTACGGGGTCGTCCGCACCGAGGTCGTGCCCGGCCGACCAGTGCGTGGGTGTTGCTGACCAAGCTGGCGCCGGAACTGTCCGAATGGGCCGCGTTCTTCGCGTCCGGTTCGGCGACCCGGGCGGCGATCCTGGCCGGCATGACGCGGAACGTCAGCCACCGCACCGCCGACGACCTGGTCCGCCAGGCCGCCCAGTTCACCGACCTGATCGCCGACGCCGTCGCCGGGCGCGATCCGGACCACGTCCGTGACTGACCGGGTCCTGGTCGGGTACGACCGGCTGCTGCACGTGCTGGGCGAGCAGGCCGAGGCACTGGCCGCCGCCGTGCGCGGGGCACGCCTGGAGGCGGTCGTACCCGGCTGTCCCGGCCTGATGCTGGGCGAGACCGCCCGGCACGTCGGGAGTCAGTACCGGATGGTGTGGCGGTGGCTGCGTGAGGGTCGGCGGCCCGCCGAGTGGCAGCGCGATCCGGCCGCCGGGCAGGATCTCGCCGACTACGTCCGGTCCGGTGTCGCGCCGCTGATCGCGGAGCTGGCCGCGCACGACCCGGCGCAGGAGTGCCAGACGTGGTGGGACGAGGAACGCACGTTCGGGTTCTGGCGCCGTCGGATGGCGCACGAAACGACCGTGCACCGCTACGACATCCAGGGCGCCGCCGGCATGGTCCCCGACGACGTGCCCGACGACGTCGCCCTGGACGGCATCGACGAGGTGCTGACGCTGTGGTTCACCCACCGGTTGGACGTGCTGAACGTGCGCGGCACCCGGGACCAGGTGGTGTCCGTCCAGGCCGGTGGACTGGAGTGGTTGGCGCGCGCGGGCACCGACCGCACCAGTGTCCACCGGCCCGGCGACCCGCCGGACACCACGACCGCCATCGTGAACGCCACGATCTCCGGCTCCCCGACGCAGGTCTACCTGTGGCTGTGGGGCCGCAGGCCGGACCGGGCCGTCCAGGTGGACGGCAGCCACGACGCGACCGCCCAGCTGTGGGCGTTGCTGCGGCTGGCGACCCGGTAGGTCAGAACGTGGGCGAGCACGCCGTCTGGCCGACGTAGATGTCGCCGCTGGCCGGCCCGCCGTCCGGGAACAGCACGACGTGCAGCATGTTCAGGGTGATGCTGCCGTCGTTCGGGTCGGGCAGGACGACCTCGTTGAAGATCGCGTCGGCCACCAGTTGGCCGCCGCTGCCGTGGATCGGCACCGTGTAGTTCTGCGGGACCTGCTGCGGCAGAGCGGGAATCCCGCTCAGACCGCTGTAGGACCAACCGGTGTTGGTGCCGTGCGTGGTGGCCGAGCACGTCACCTGCCAGCTGCTCAGGCGGATGCGCGGGCCACCGTAGGGCAGCAGCGCGTCCAGTTCGAAGCGGGAGCCGGTGGCCGTGGACGTCGTCGTGTTCGCGGTGGTGTCGGTCGTGCAGGCGCTGTGGCCCGCGCCATAACTGGCGACGCCGGCGATGCGGTCGCCGGACGTGCTGTTCGTGGTCTGGCCGTCGACGTCGCACTGGGCCAGCGGCGCCATCGACTCGTCCTGGCCGTCGATCGACACCGTGATCGAGCCGAGCGACGCGACGCCGTCCGGTGTCGTCGTGGCATGGCCGGGGGCAGCTGTCGCAAGGCCGCAGGCGAGCGCGGTGCCGACGGCCGCGGTTCGCCACGTGGCAAGGGTTCGCTTCACGGTTGTCCAGCATCGGGGCGACCTTCGGCAGCCGGCAGCGCCAGTCGGAACAGTCAACCCGGACGGGGCGGACGAACTACCCGACCGGGAAGAACCCGGGTGACGGGCCGTGTATCGGTTGGTCCGTTCGGGTCACGTCAGATCTTGCGCAGCCGGACGCGGTTGATGGCGTGGTCGGGTCCCTTCTGCAGCACCAGATCCGCGCGCGCCCTGGTGGGCAGGATGTTCTGCACCAGGTTGGGCTCGTTGATCTCGCTCCACAGGGTGTGGGCCCGGGCCCTGGCCTGCTCGTCGTCCAGTTCGGCGTACCGGTGGAAGTACGACGCCGGATTCGCGAACGCCGTGCCGCGCAACGTGAGGAACCGCGACACGTACCAGCGGCGGATGTCGTCGATGTGCGCGTCCACGTACACGGAGAAGTCGAACAGGTCCGACACGGTCAGCCGGGGGCCGGCCTGCAGGACGTTGAGACCTTCGATGATGAGGATGTCCGGTTTGCGGACGGTCTGCACCTCGCCGGGGACGATGTCGTAGCTCAGGTGCGAGTAGACCGGCGCGTGCACCTCGGGGTAGCCGGCTTTCACCTCGGCCACGAAGCGCACCAGCGACCGCCGGTCGTAGCTCTCCGGGAAACCCTTGCGCCCCATCAGGCCGCGCCGTTCCAGCTCGGCGCTCGGCCACAGGAACCCGTCCGTGGTGATGAGGTCCACACTCGGATGGTTCGGCCAGCGGGACAGCAGCGTCCGCAGCACCCGGGCCGTCGTGGACTTGCCGACCGCGACACTGCCGCCGATGCCGATCACGAACGGCACCCGCTCGCCCCGCTCGCCGAGGACCGTCGTGGTCGCCGCGTGCAGCCGCTGCCGCGCGGCGACCTGGAGATTGACCAATCGGGACAGTGGCCAGTAGATGTCGGCGACCTCGTCCAGCGACGTCGGCTCACCCAGGCCGCGCAGCCGTTCGAGTTCGGCGTCGGTCAGCGGGAGCGGCGTCGTCTCCCGGAGCTCGCGCCACTCCTCGCGATCGAGCTCGACGTACGGGGTCAGTTCCCGGACTCGTGCCACGGGACCCAGTGTCGCCCGTGATCGCCGCCACACGGCTGCCGGGGTGTTGCGTCGAGTTGTCCGGCGGGTGGACCACGGTTAGCGTCGCGGTGATCGGGTGATCAAGGGGGTCGGATGCGACGGATCGGGACACTGGCCGGGACAGTCCTCCTCGCGGCCGCGCTCGCCGCACCCGCCGTCGCCGCCGACCAGCCGGTCCGGCACGTGCTGTACGACCACGGCAGCTTCTACCCGAAGGTGATCCGGTTGGCCGACGGCACCCTGCTGGCCAGTGTGACGACCAACATCGGGCGCGACGGCGTCGGCATCATCGAGGCCAGCACCGACGGCGGCGGGACGTTCCAACAGGTCGCCGAGATCCGTGATCCGACGGCGGCGAACGGCGGGTCGGTGTGCTGCGGGAGCCTGTACGAACTGCCGTCCCGGGTGGGCGCGCTGCCGGCCGGCACGGTGCTGTGGGCGGCCACCACCGGCACCGGGGCACCGGCCGGTCGCCGGACCGCCCGACAGCGCTTGTGGGCCAGCCAGGACGACGGCCTGACCTGGCGATTCGTGTCGGACATCGCGGTGGCGCCGAACCACTACGACACCTGGGAGCCGAGCCTGACGGTGGCGCGGGACGGGCGGCTCGTGGCGTTCTACTCCGACGAGACCGACAAGAAGCACCACGACCAGAAGCTCGTGCAGGTGCGATCGGCCGACGCCGTGCACTGGACGGGCTACCGGGAAACCGTGGTGAGCGACAAGTGGAGCGTGCGGCCGGGCATGGCGAACGTGATCCGGCTGCCCGACCACAGCTGGTTCATGACCTATGAGGTGTGCAACAACGACCTGGTGCACCTGTGCGCCGCGTACTTCCGGCGGTCCGCGGACGGCTGGAACTACGGCGACCCGCACAACCTGGGCACCTCCGTGCGCACAGTGGACGGCAAGTTCGTCCGGCACACGCCGTTCCCGGTGTGGAGCCCGGGCCCCGGCCGCGCCGGCACCATCCTGTTGATCAGCGAGATGATCGTGAACGCGGACGGCAGCATCGCGCCGGAGAACGGCCGCGCGATCCTCGCCAACGGCAACCTGGGCAAGGGGCCGTGGTACGAGATCCCGGCGCCGATCGCCGTGGCGGACGTGCACAACGCCAACTGCAAGAACTTCAGCCCCGGCCTGCTGCCGGCCGCCGACGGCAGCAGCCTGCTCGAAGTGGACACCGACCTGGACGGGCGGGTGTGCAAGACGTACTACGCGACCGAACCGCTGTCTGTCAGGGCGGGTCGTTAGCGTCCGACCGGTGGACTGGCTGACTGACACGAGGACGTCGTACGACACGGTTGCCGACAACTACACCGATTTCGTGCGCGACGCGCTGGCGAACCTGCCCGACTTGCGTGGGGTGCTCGCGCTGTTCGCCGAAATGGTGCGGGCGGGCGGCGGCCCGGTGGTCGACGTCGGCTGCGGGCCCGGGCACATCACGGCGCACCTGCGGGATCTCGGGCTCGACGTGTTCGGCGTCGACCTGTCGCCCGCGATGATCGAGATCGCGCGGGCCAGCCATCCGGGGATCAGCTTCGAGGTCGGCTCGATGACCGAACTCGCCGTTGCCGACGCGTCGGTCGGCGGCGTGCTGGCGTCGTTCTCCATCATCCACGTGCCGGACGCGGAGATCCCCGCGGTGTTCGCCCACTTCCACCGGGTGCTGCGACCCGGGGGAGTCGCCATGGTCGGCTTCCACGTCGGCGACCGGTCCACGATCAAGACCGAGGGCTACGGCGGCCTCCCGATGAAGGTGCAGTTGCACCGCCGCCCGATCGACCGGGTGGCGGCGTGGCTGCGGGACGCCGGCCTGGCCGTGGAGGCGCTGATCCACTTCGCACCGGACAAGGAGGCCGGGTCGGGTTTCGTGATCACCCGACGCCCGGACTGAGGGTCACGGCGCGGCGAGGCAGGCGCGCAGTTCGGCCTCGCTGGCGTTGGCGCCGCTGCACATCACGGCGACCTTGCGGCCGGCGTAGCGGTCGGCGTTCGCCAGCAGGCCGGCCAGCGCG
>DASZXM010000147.1:0-7199 GCA_035546415.1 Pseudonocardiaceae bacterium | reverse complement strand
GGCCCGCTCAAGCCGCTGGTGGCCGTGGCGACGACCGCGGGCACGGGCTCGGAGTCGACCACCATCTGCGTCGTGGACCTGCTCTCCGCCCGCCTCAAGGCCGGGATCAGCCATCCCAGGCTGCGGCCCACGCTGGCCGTGGTGGACCCGACCACGACCCTCACCATGCCGCCCGAGGTGACCGCGGCCGGTGGCATGGACGTGCTGTCCCACGCCCTGGAGTCCTACACGGCGATCCGCTTCGACACGCGCCGCGCTCCGGATGACGTGCTGCGCAGGCCGGCGTTCTGCGGCTCCAATCCGGTCAGCGACGTCTGGTGCGAGAGCGCGCTGCGCCTGGTCGGCCAGCACCTGCGCACAGCCGTCCACAATGGACGCGATCTGCACGCGCGCTACCAGATGGCGCTCGCGTCCACCTACGCCGGAACGGGCTTCGGCAACGCGGGCACCCATCTGCCGCACGCCAACGCGTATCCGATCGCCGGCCAGGTCCGCGACTACCACCCGGCCGGCTATCCGGAGATGCCGATGGTGCCGCACGGCCAGGCCGTCGCGGCCACGGCGCCGGCCGTGTTCGAGTGGACCTACCCCGCCGACCCGGACCGGCACCTGCGGGCGGCCGAGCTGCTGTCCGGCCGGACGTTCACCCGCACCGACGGAGCGGCGGCCCTGCCGCACGTCCTGCGCGAACTCGTGCGCGACATCGACATGCCGTCCGGACTGCGGACGTTCGGCTACACCGAGACCGACATCGACGCACTCGTCGGCGGCACGCTCAAGCAGACCCGCCAACTCGCCGTCGTGCCCAGGGCGACCACGCCAGCAGCCCTCGAGCGGATCTTCCGGGCGTCACTGTGACGAGACGCCGTCCGTCCGGCCACGCGGCGCCGCGGCCGCCTGCGCGGCCGTGATCAGGCCGACCGTGTGGATGTCCTGCGCGCTGCATCCCCGGGACAAGTCGTTCACCGGACCGGCGAGTCCCTGCAGGATCGGGCCGAGCGCCGTCGCACCGCCCAGCCGTTCGGCGATCTTGTAGCCGATGTTGCCGGCGTCCAGGTTCGGGAAGATCAGCACGTTGGCCCGGCCGGCCACGGCCGAGTCACCGGCCTTGCTGTGCGCGACCGACTCGATGACGGCCGCGTCGAACTGCAGTTCGCCGTCCACGGCCAGATCCGGGTCGCCGGCCAGCAGTTCGGTGGCCGCGAGCACCCGGTCCACCCGTGGATGCCGGGCGCTGCCCTTCGTGCTGAACGACAGCATGGCGACGGCGGGCGTCTCACCGGTCAGCGCCCGGAACGTGGCGCTCGTGGCCCTGGCGATGTCGGCGAGCTGGTCGGCGTCCGGTTCGGGCACGACGGCGCAGTCCCCGAAGCACAGCCGGCGGCCGTCCCGCGTGATCATCAGGAAGCAACTGGACACGGTGCGCACGCCGGGCGAGAGGCCGATCACCCGGAAGGCGGCGCGCAGCACATCGGCGGTCGGCCGCTGGCAGCCGCCCACACAGCCGTCCGCATCGCCCAGCCGCACCGCGGCGGTGGCCAGGTGCAGCGGGTCGGCCACCCCGTTCCCGGCCGCCCGGCCGGCCAGCGCGTCCTCGATGACGTCGCGGTACTCCGACCGGGCGGCCAGCAGCGCGGGGTCGATCGGGTCGATGTCACCGAGGTCGACGCCTGCCGCGTGGGCGACCTCGCGCACCGCCGCGGGACGGCCGAGCAGCACCGGGGTCACGCCCGTGTGCCGCAGTGCCGCGGCGGCGGCGACAACCCGTGGGTCCTCCCCCTCGGCGAACACCACGCGGGTCCGCCGGCCGGCGAGCGTAGCCACCCACTGCTCCCGCAGTCCGTCCAGGCCGGCACCCGCGTGCGGCGAGGAGTGGTCGCCGCGGTACGGCACGTCGAAACCGGTCGCCGTGGCCACAACCCACCTCTTCCATATAGTGGCATTAGATTCCACCATTGAGACGAGTGTGCCCGGCGGGGGCGGCGGTGTCAACGCGGAGTGACGCATTGCTGTAAGCTGATTCCACAATGTGGCAGACGCCAGGGGTGGGCGGACATGACAGCGGAATCCTCCGAAGGACCCGGCAGGGTTGTCGGGACGCAGGCGATCAGCCGTGCGTTCGCGGTGCTGCATCTGGTGCGCGACCACGGCTCCGACCTCGGGGTCGGCCAGATCGCCAAGGAGCTGGACCTCAACCTGAGCACCGCGCACCGCATCGTGCGGGCCCTGGTCGCCGAGGGCTACCTCGCGCAGAACGAGACCAACGAGCGGTACTACCTCGGCGCCAGCGCGCTCCTGCTGGGCCAGGCCGCGTACCGCAACTTCCGGCTGGACGTGGTGCACCCGGTCCTGGAGCGGCTGGCCGAACAGACCGGCGAGTCGGTGAACCTGGGCGTGCTCAACGGGTTGTTCGCGGTGGTGGTCGAGCGGATCGAGTCACCGCAGCCGCTGCGGTTCACCCAGCCGCCCGGCACCAAGGCACCGCTGCACGCCTCGGCCATGGGCAAGGCCCTGCTGGCCTTCAACGACGACCTGGAGGCCCGCTACCTCGCGTCGGAGCACCCGCTGGTGAAGATCGTCGCCAACACCCACACCACGGAGGCGGCCCTGCGCGCCGACCTCGACGCGACCAGGGCCCGCGGTTGGAGCACCGACGACGAGGAGTCACACCTGGGCGTCCGCTGTGTCGGCGCACCGATCCAGGACGGCCCGGGCCGGGCCAGGGCCGCCATCGCCGTGCAGGCGCCCGCGCTACGCATGCCGATGGAGCGCTACGCCGAGGTCGGTCCCGAGGTGGTCCGGGCGGCCAAGGAAATCGCCGCCCTTCTTCCGCCCGGCCACGGCTTCTGAGCGACGACTCGGGACCGGATCGCCGCCGCACCGCGGCGGGCACGCCGCATGGATCACCGCCGGATACGTACCGACGGCGGTGGCGATGGTCGCCCGCACAGGTAGGTGGACAGCTCCGCCGGCTGCCGCTGCCGGAGTCATGCCGCGCTACACGTGTTCGCTGCCGCCCTACCCCGACCAGCCCATGACGACGAAGCTCGCCCCGGTCGACCTCCGGTCACGCCGGCATCGACGCCCCGCGGCTCGCGGTCGGCCCCGGCTCGGGAACCGCGGGCTCCGGCCGAGCGACGACCGCGACACCCGACTCGGTCCGTACCACCGCGTCGACCACCGGCGGCGCGGCCGTTCCGGCACCTGTCGGAGTGAGTTCTCCAGGCGACGGTCGAACTCCCCGTCCAACTCGGCATCGCGGCTGGTCTGATCTTCGTACTCACGGCCTGGCTGGAAGCTCCTGTCGACGTGAGCGCCGCCGTCAGCCCGGCCGAACTGCTCCGATCCAACCGGTCTTCCCCGACAGCATCGAAGTCGGCCTCGTGCTCGGCGTCGAGAGCGCCTTCGGGATCGGTATCAGCTACGGGCTCTGTCTGACCGCCTGGGGTCGGTGGGTGGCCTGGCGCGGATCTGGCTGTCCCTGACCGGGCACCTGCTCTGGCGTCTGGTCGCCTTTCTGGACGACGCCTGGCGGCGAGGGGCGCTGCGCCGCGCGGGCGCGGTTACCAGTTCCGCCACGCGCGCCTACAGGACCATCTGGCCGAACCGCCCGGCCCGCGCCACGACCACCGCCGCGCCGCAGCGGCGTGACCCCGGGCGTGCCGTCGTTTGCGTCAGGGGCCACCGGGGCCGGCCGAGAGCATGGGTTCGGGCAGCGACGGCAGGGCGGCCTCCAGGGCTGCCGCGACGTAGCACAACCGGGCCTCCTCGCGCGGCGGTGCCACGAGTTGCACCCCGATCGGCAGCCCGTCCGCGTCCTGGCCGCAGGGCAGCGTCAGTGCCGGCAGACCGGTGACGCTGAACGGTGCCGTGTACCGCGGCAGTGCCGTGCCGATCGGTTCCGGCCGGCCGTCCCGGTCGATCGCCGTCGTGCCCAGGGTCGGCGCGGGCACCGGCAGGGTCGGCGTGACCACGATGTCGACGGTGCGCCACAACGCCGCCATCCGAACGCAGGCCGCAGCGCGCAGCCGCTGCGCCGTGAGGTACTCGCCGGCCAGGATGAACCGGCCGGCCTCCATCCGGGGCCGTACCCCGGCCTGATAGCCGGCCCCGGCCAACAGCATCGGCTCGTGCCAGGCCGAACCCTCGGCGTAGGCGATCACCCGGTTGACCGCCGTGAGCAGATCCGCATCCGGCAGCGCCACCGCGCGCACGACTGCGCCGCCGTGCTCCAGTGCCCGCAGTGCGGCACGGAAACCGTGCAGCACGGACTCGGCGGCGCCGGCCAGCCACGCCTCGGGGACGCCGACCCGGATCAGGGCCAGTTCACCGCGCGCGCCGGCCCGGGCCGCCGGCTCGACACGTGTTCCCGCCAGCACGTCCAGCACCAACGCGGCATCCCGCACGGTCCGGGTGATCGGGCCGGCCTGGTCCAGGCTCCACGCCAGCGGGTACACGCCGTCAGCCGGCACCAGGCCGTAGGTGGGCTTCAGGCCGACGACGCCACAGCACGCGGCGGGGATGCGGATCGAGCCACCGGTGTCGGTGCCCACCGCCACCGCGGCGAGGCCAGCGGCCAGCGCGGCCGCGGCACCCCCGCTCGATCCGCCGGCCATCCGGGTCAGGTCATAGGGGTTGCGCACCGGACCGTAGTGCTCGTTCTCCGCCGTGACACCCGCCGCGAACTCGTGCGTGTTCAGCTTGCCCAGCAACACCGCGCCGGCAACGTGCAGCAGCCGCCACACCTCCGCGTCGCGCTCCGGCGTCCGCGAGTCGAACACGCGGGACCCGCAGGTGGTGCGCACGCCGGCCGTGTCGATCAGGTCCTTCAGGCCGACCGGCACACCGGCCAGCGGCCCGTCGCCCATCTCGGCCGGCCGGGGCACGACCGTGAGGTACGCGTTGACCTGAGGGTCGAACTCGCGGATCCGGCCGGTGAACGCGGCGTGCACCTCGGCGGCGGACAGGTCGGCCGAGCGCACCAACGCGGCCAGGTCGGCGGCCGGTGTGCAGGTGATCCGGTCACGCGACGGCGGCTGTGGCACCGGTGGGTCGTCTGGTGCCGGGAGCGCGAGCCGCCGCCAGGTCCGTGCACGGCCCGCCAGTTCCGGGTCGAAACGCACGGCGGGCGGGTACGGGGCCGACTCCGCCGGGTCGACAGCGGCGAGGTGGTCACGCAACGGCGTCAGGAGACCCTCCGCCGCCGCCAGCGACGCCGGGTCCAGTCCCGGTGCCATGACCGGCATCGCCGCGGGCGTCACCCGCACCGACCGGTCGGTCACGACGCGACGGGCAACGGCAGGCCCAACAGCGCACGGGTCTCGGCCGGCGTCGCCGGATGCCGGTCGTACTCGGCGCACACGCCGGCCAACCGGGCGACCAGTTCGGTGTTGGACGCGGCCAGCCGGCCCTTCTCGAAGTAGATGTTGTCCTCCAGCCCGGTGCGGACGTGGCCGCCGCGCGCCAATGCCCACCGGTTCGCGTCCAGTTGGTGCCGCCCGATCGCCGCGCACGTCCACGTCGAGCCGGGCAGCACGTCGGCCAGTTCGGACACGAACACGTCCACCAGCGGCTCACGGGCCGGCAGGGCGTTGCGGATACCCATCACCAGTTGCACGTGGGCGGGCGTCACGAGGAGGTCGCGGCGGGCCAGATCGGCCGCGGCGTAGAGCATCGCGAAGTCGAACACCTCGATCTCCGGTTTGATGCCCAGATCGCGCATCCGGGTCGCCGTGGTCGTCACCAGATCCGGCGCGTTGTCGTAGATCCGGTCGGGGAAGTTCACCGACCCGGTGGCCAGCGACGCCATTTCCGGCCGCAGGTCGAGACAGGAGAACCGTTCCTCTGTGGACCGACCGCGCGCGCCGGTGGACAGCTGCACCACCATCTCCGGGCAGGCGGCCCGGATGCCGTCGCGCACGGCGGCGTAGCGGGCCGGGTCGGCGCTGGGCCGCTGGTCGTCGTCCCGGACGTGCACATGGCACACGGTCGCGCCGGCGGCGAAGCACTCGACCGCCGAGGCGACCTGCTCCTCCGGGGTCACGGGGACGGCGGGGTTGTCGGCCTTCGTCGGTACGGCGCCGGTGATCGCGACGGTGATGATCGCGGGCGTGGTCATGCCAGTGCCTCCATCAGGTAGCGCGT
The DNA here is from genome assembly GCA_035546415.1 of Pseudonocardiaceae bacterium. GTDB lineage: Bacteria > Actinomycetota > Actinomycetes > Mycobacteriales > Pseudonocardiaceae > DATEPR01. The sequence continues at coordinate 1,055 of DASZXM010000147.1, read as the reverse complement.
CGTGTACGTGCCTGCCAGCACGTCCGGCCGGGTCAGCAGCCACTGGTGCAGGCCGATGGTCGTGGGCACGCCGTCGACCCGGAACTCCCGCAGTGCGCGGCGGGCCCTGGCCAGTGCCTCGTCCCGGTCGGCGCCGTGCACGATCAGCTTGCCCAGCAACGAGTCGTAGTGCGGGGAGATCACCGAGCCGGCCCGGCAGTGCGTGTCGACCCGGATGCCGGGGCCGGTCGGCGGCTCGAACGCGGTCAATGTGCCCGGGGTCGGCAGGAAACCGCGCTGCCAGTCCTCCGCGTTGACGCGGAACTCCACCGCGTGCCCGCGCGGCGGCACCGGGTCGACGGTCAGCGGTTCGCCCGCGGCGATCCGCAGCTGCCAGGCCACCAGGTCCACTCCGGTCAGCAGCTCGGTCAGCGGGTGTTCCACCTGGATGCGGGTGTTCATCTCGATGAAGTAGACGGACCCGCTGTCCATGTCCAGCACGAACTCGACCGTGCCGGCGCCGACGTACCCGACCGATTCGGCGGCGCGCACGGCGAAGTCGAACAGTTCCCGGCGCTGCTCGTCGGACAGTGCCGTGGACGGCGCCTCCTCCACGACCTTCTGGTGGCGGCGCTGCAACGAGCAGTCCCGCTCACCGAGGTGGATCGTGCGCCCGTGCCGGTCGGCGAGCACCTGCACCTCGACGTGCCGCACCCGGGGCAGGTACTTCTCGATGTAGACCCCGTCGTCGCCGAATGCGCTGGCTGCCTCCTGCCGGGCCAGTGCGAAACCCTCGCGCAACCGCGCCTCGTCCTCGGCCACCCGCATGCCCTTGCCGCCGCCGCCGGCCTTGGCCTTGAGCAGCACCGGATAGCCGCACTCGTCGGCCGCGCGAGCGGCTTCGGCGACGCCGGACACGGCGTCCGGCGAGCCCGGCACCACGGGCACGCCGACCTTGGCGACCGCCTTGCGGGCCATGGCCTTGTCGCCCATCAGCGCGATGGACTCGGCCGACGGCCCGACGAACGTCAGCCCGGCTTCCTCGACGGCCGCGGCGAAGGCCGGGTTCTCTGACA
>DASZXM010000146.1:0-4152 GCA_035546415.1 Pseudonocardiaceae bacterium | reverse complement strand
ACCGGTGCGCCTCGGTGACGATCCGTTCGCTGGACAGCGCCGGGTGACCGGTGGCCGTGTGCGCGTCCACGGTGAACACGACGGCGGCGAGCCGGCGTTCGGAGTAGTACTCGGCGATCTGGCCGAGATCGGGTGTCCGGTTCGTCCCCGCCTTGAAGTACCGCGCGGACGCGGCCAGCAGCTCCTCGTCCAGCGAGTGGTGGCCGTGTCCGTCGGACTCGACGTGCACGTGCGTGTCGATCGCGTCGACGGCCGCCGGGTCGATGGGCATCAGTAGGGCTCCGGGAAGTGCTGGCCGACCTGCTGGACGTGGTCGGCGAACACTGTCGACCAGGCCTCGGCGATGGCCTCGGCCGTCCAGCCGCCGTCGGCGAACGCCACGGCGGCCTCGGCCGGGTGCGACCACAGGGCCAGCCGGTCACCGCCCAGCGCGATCGCCTGACCGGTGATGTCCGGCCGGGACGCGAGGAACACGACCAGGCCCGCGACGTCCTCCGGCGGGCCGAACGACAGTTCGCGCCTGGCGTAGGGCGGCAGCGGCTGACCTGCGCGCATGGCCTCGACGTAGGGCTGCACGAACGGCAGGGACTCCGTCATCCCGGTGGCCGCGACCGGGATGACCGCGTTCACGGCGACGTTCGCGCGGGCCAGTTCGAGCGCCCAGGTACGCACCATGCCGACGATACCGGCCTTGGCGGCCGCGTAGTTGGTCTGACCGAAGTTGCCGACCTGCCCGGTCGGCGAACCGACACAGATGATGTGGCCGCCTTCGCCCTGCTCCCGCATGCGCACGGCGGCGGCGCGGACGCACGTGAACGTGCCGCGCAGGTGCACGCGGACGACGTCGTCGAAGTCGGCGTCGGACATCTTCCACAGCACGGCGTCGCGCAGGATGCCGGCGTTGGTGACCATGACGTCCAGCCGGCCGAACTCGGCGACCGCCCGGTCGACCAGCGCCCGCGCGACGTCGCTGGACCCGACGGCGCCCACTTCGGCCACCGCACGTCCACCGTGATCCACAATGGACCGCACGGCCGCGCCGGCGACCTCGCCGTCGACGTCGTTCACCACGACGGCCGCGCCGGCCGCCGCCAGTGCCCGTGCGTAGGCCAGGCCGAGCCCGGCGCCCGCGCCGGTGACGACGGCGACCTTCCCCTCCAGCATCCGACCTCCAACTATCAGGTTTCCTGACAATGTAACACCTCGGCCACCTATCCAACAGGAATCCTGTACGTCGGCCGGATCGTGTGGCACCCTCCTTGCCAGCATGCAAAGAGGCATCGCTCACCCTGTGAGGACACGATGACGCGACCCGAGTCCCACTCCCTGTCCCGAGGCACCCTCGTCGCCGGCTGCATCGCCGTGTGCGTGGCACAGATCGGCCTGGCCATCCCGGCGACGCTCAACGGGCTGTTCCAGTCCGACCTGCACCCGATCGGCTCCCAGCTGACCTGGATCTCCGACGCGTTCCTGCTGCCGGTCACGGTGCTGGAGCTGACGTTCGGCGTGCTGGGCGACCTGTTCGGTCGCAAGCGGCTGCTGGTCGGCGGTGCGGCGCTGCTGGCCATCGGCGAACTCGTCGCCGCCACATCCGGCGGCGTCTACCAGCTGTGGGTCGGACAGGCACTGGCCGGCCTGGGCGCGGCAGCACTGTTCCCGACGTCGCTGGCGATGATCGCGGCCGGCACGCACACCGCGCGGGACCGGGCGCACGGCATCGCGATCTGGGCGGCGTCGCTGTCCTCCGGCGGTTTCGTCGCACCTGTGCTGGGCGGGGTGACCGGCAACTACGGGTCATGGCGTTGGGCGTTCGTGATCGTCCTGGTGATCGCCGCGGCCAGCGCGGTGCTGTCGCAGGTGGCGGCCCGCGACAGCAGCGCGCCCGCCGGGCGGTCGCTGGACTGGGGCGGCCAGATCACCATCCTGGTCGGCCTGTTCGCGCTGCTCTACGGGGTGATCCAGGGCCAGAGCGACGGATGGGGCGCGCCGTCGGTCATCGTCGCGTTCGTCGTCGCAGCGGTGTTCCTGGTGCTGTTCGTGATCGCCGAACTCCGCGCCCGCTCCCCCATGCTGCGGCTGGACCTGTTCCGCAACAGGGCGTTCACGGTCGCGTCGATCATCGCGGTGGTCGGCATGTTCAGCTTCCTGGGCACGGCGTACGCGACGAGCATCCGGCTCGGGCCGATCCAGCACCAGAGCCCGCTGCGCACGTCGGTGGCGTTCATCCTGCTCAACGGCATCACGCTGGCACTGGAACCGGTCACGTCCCGCCTGCTGGCCAAGGTGAACCCGCGGTACCTGCTGTCGGCGGGCATGCTGCTGATGGCCGCCGGTGACTTCATCGCGGCCTCGATCGACGTGCACGACCGGGCGCTGACATCGATGATCCTGCCGCTGGCACTGGTCGGCATCGGGTTCGCGTTCAGCGTCTCGTCGATCACGGCGACAGCGGTGAACACGGTGCCGATCCACTACGCCGGCATGGCCAGCGCGTCCACGAGCCTGTTGCGCGACTTCGGTTTCACACTCGGTCCGGCCATCGTCGGCGCGGTCGCGCTGAGCCGGGCGGCGACACTGTTCAGCGGCCATCTGGCGGCGTCGTCACTGCCGGCGCAGGTGAAGGCGGCCGCGTCGGCGGTGGCACAGGAGGGCGGGCCGCTGGCGGTCAACTCGGTGCCGCCGACGTCGCCGCCGGGCGGCGCGGCCGGTCTCGCCGTGGACGCCCTGGGCACCGGCTACTCGGTCGGCTACGTGGTGTGTGGTGTCGCGGCAGCGGTGTCCTGCCTGCTGGCACTGCTCGCGCTGCGCGGCGGCCGCGCGGACACCATGGTCACCGAGGCGTCGCTGGCCGAGGACGTCGCGGAGGTGCCGACGTCATGATGCGTCGACTCGCGTCCGCCGCGCTCGCGCTCGCGTGCTGCGCCGGCCTGGTCGCGGCGGGTTCGGCGGCCGGCCAGCACACCGGGTCGCTCGCCGACGGTGCCACCTGGGTCGGTCACGTGCCGGCGGCCTTCAACGGCACGATCATCCTGTACAGCCACGGTTTCGGCCCGCTGGTCGCGCAGGACGCGCCCGACGCGGCCACCCGGGCCGACCTGCTCGCCCAGGGGTACGCGCTGGTCGGCTCGTCGTACTCCGGTCCGTCGTGGTGGGCGTTGCGCAGCGCGGTGGACGACCAGTTCGCGTCGCTGGCGGCGTTCGAGCGGATCACCGGCCGGCCGCGCCGGGTGATCGCGTGGGGCACGTCGATGGGCGGCCTGATCAGTGCCCAGGAGGCGCAGTCGCCGCGCGGCCGGTTGGCGGGCGCGCTCACCACGTGCGGACTCGTGGCCGGCGCGGTGAACCTGAACAACTACCAGCTCGACGGTGAGTACGCGATCAACCAGCTGCTCGACCCGGGCGAGTCGATCCAGCTGGTCGACTACACGAGCGTGGACCAGGCGACGACCGCGGCGAACCGGCTGGCCGCCGTGGTCGCGGGGGCGCAGGGCGGTGCGGCCGGCCGGGCGCGGACAGCGCTGGCCGCCGCCCTGCTGAACGCCCCGACGTGGAACACCGGGACAGCACCGCCCGCCCCGACCGACTACGCGGGCCAGGAGGCACAGCAGGCGGGGCTGCTGTCCGGTTTCCTGTTCGGGTTCATCGTGCCCGCCCGCTACCAGGTCGAACTGGCCGACGGCGGCGGCGACAGCGCGTTCAACGTCGGCGTCGACTACACGGCACTGATCCGGCACTCGCCGTACCTGCCGGAGATCGAGGCGCTGTACCGACAGGCCGGCCTGAACCTGGGCGCGGACCTGGCCACGCTGAACCGGCACGAATCGGTGCACGCCGACCCGACCGCGCTGCGGACACTGGTGCGCACGTCGATGGTGACCGGCCGACTGGCGGTCCCGGAACTGGACATCCACACGACGGCCGACCAGTTGGTGCCGGTGCAACAGGAGAACTGGTATGCCCGGCAGGTCGCGCGGGCGGGTTCGAACGCCCTCTTCCGACAGGCATTCGTGCACGCATCCGGGCATTGTGCATTCACCCCGGCGGACACGATCACCGCGTTGCACGCACTGGAACACCGACTGGACACCCGTCACTGGGACAACGTCACGGAACCGGCGGATCTGGACGCGGCAGCGGCAGCCAGCGGCCTGG
>DASZXM010000145.1:0-2087 GCA_035546415.1 Pseudonocardiaceae bacterium | reverse complement strand
CGACTGCCGTCTGGTGTGGATGGGCGAGGAACGGTTGGTGCCCGGACGCCGGTACCTGCTCAAGATCGGCACCCGCACCGTCGGTGTCACGGTCGGCACGCCGAAGTACCGGGTCGACGTCGGCACCGGCGAGCACGTCACCGCCGACACCCTGGCACTGAACGAGATCGGCTGCTGCGACATCAGGCTCGACCGGCCCGTCCCCTTCGACCCGTACACCGAGAACCGGGACATGGGCGGGTTCATCGTCATCGACCGCGTCACCAACGCGACCGTGGCCGCCGGAATGCTCGGCCGCGCGCTGCGCCGGGCGGGCGACATCCACTGGCAACCCGTCGCCGTCACCGGGCTGGCCCGCGCCCGGCAGAAGGGCCAGCGCGCTGCCGTCGTGTGGTTCACCGGCCTGTCCGGCGCCGGGAAGTCCACGGTGGCCGACCTGGTCGAGCGGCGGTTGCACGAGCAGGGTTTCCACACCTACCTGCTGGACGGCGACAACGTCCGGCACGGGCTGAACTCCGACCTGGGCTTCACCGACGCCGACCGCGCCGAGAACATCCGCCGCGTCGCGCACCTGGCCCGGCTGATGGCCGACGCCGGCCTCATCGTCCTGGCGTCGTTCATCTCCCCGTTCCGCGCCGAGCGCAGGCTCGCCCGCGGCCTGTTCGGCGACGGCGAGTTCATCGAGGTGCACGTGGACGCGCCACTGGCCGTGGCCGAGGCCCGCGACCACAAGGGCCTCTACGCCAAGGCCCGGCGCGGCGAACTGCCGAACTTCACCGGCGTCGACTCACCCTACGAGCGCCCGGAGACACCCGAACTGCGACTGGACGCCGGCGGAGTGATCCCGGCGGCGACGCTGGCCGAGTCGGTCGTCGACCACCTGCGCGCGGCCGGCGTCCTCGCACCGCCGCCGGACGGGCACGGCCGGTGACGCCGACGCTCGTGGCAGGGTGGTGGGGTGCGGGTGTCGATCCTGGGGCCGTTGCAGGTGGCCAGCGACCGCGGTGCGGTGGAGATCGGCGGGGTGCGGCTGCGGGCCCTGCTGGTCCGGCTCGCCGTCGACGTCGGCCGTCCGGTCGCGATCGACTCGCTGGTGGACGCGCTGTGGCCGGAGGCGGCGCCGGAGAACCCGCTCGCGTCATTGCAGTCGCTGGTGTGGCGGCTGCGGCGGGCGGTTCCCGACGGGCAGGTGGTGCGGTCGGGAAACGGTTGGTACCAACTGGATCTGCCACCGGACTCGGTGGACGTCCACCGGTTCGAGCGGCTGGCCGACGAGGGACGGCGGGCACTGCGTGCCGGTGACGGCCCGCTGGCGCGGCATCGGCTGCGGGAGGCGCTGGCGCTGTGGCGTGGTGAGCCGCTGGTCGACGTGGCGCGGGCGCCGTACGCGGTCGCCGTCGAGGTGCGGCTGCGGGAACGGTGGCTGACCGCACTGGAGGATCGGCTCACGGCCGACCTCCTGGTCGGACCGGCATCTTCCGTCGTGGCCGAGCTGACCGAGCTGACAGCCGCGCATCCGTTGCGGGAACGGCTGTGTGCGCTGCTGATGAGGGCATTGGCCGCGGACGGCAGACCCGCCGACGCACTGGCCGTCTACACGGACATCCGGCGCCGGTTGGCCGAGGAACTGGGTGCCGACCCCGGGGCCGAGTTGCGGCAGGCGCACCTCGCCGTGCTGCGCGCCGACCGCGGGCCGACGCCGACGGGCAACCTGCGCGCGCCGGTGACGAGCTTCGTGGGACGTGCCGAGGAACTGGGCCGGCTGCGCGGACGGATGCGGGAAGGGCGTCTGACGACCCTGGTCGGCCCGGGCGGTGTCGGGAAGACTCGGCTGGCGACCACGTTCGCGGCCGAGGCCGCCGGCGGCATCGGCGGTGGTGTCTGGTTGGTGGAACTGGCAGCGGTGACCGCGGCGGACGACCTGGGGCCGGCCGTGCTCGCGGTGGTGGGGCCGCGCGAGATCGGCGTCCCGGACGCCGCCGACGACCCGGTGCGCCGGCTCGCCGAGGCATTGGCCCGCACCGACACGCTGCTCGTGCTGGACAACTGCGAACACGTCGTCGCGGCCGCCGCGCGGCTGGTGGCCG
>DASZXM010000144.1:0-1729 GCA_035546415.1 Pseudonocardiaceae bacterium | reverse complement strand
ACCGCGGCGGCGGCACTGGCCGACCGGCTGTCGGCGGTGTGCCGGGACCACGGCGCCGCGCTCGTGGTGGACGACGCGCACGGGCTGGGCGTGCTCGGCGAGGGCGGCCGGGGCGGTGTCGCAGCGGCCGGCCTGCAGGGCGCGCCGGACGTGGTGACGACGGTGACGCTGTCCAAGTCGCTGGGCGCCCAGGGTGGCGTGATCCTCGGCCCGCGCCGGGTGATCCACCACCTCGTGGACACGGCGCGCAGCTTCATCTTCGACACGGGCCTGGCACCGGCGAGCGCCGGAGCCGCACTGGCCGCGCTGCGCATCCTGCGGGACGAGCCGGAGCGCAGCGCAAAAGTGGTGACCGCGGCGGCGGCACTGGCCGACCGGCTGTCGGCGGCCGGCTTCCGCACCAGCACGCCGGCCGGCGCGATCGTGTCGGTGTTGGCGCCGACACCGGACGACGCGGTGGCCTGGGCGGCCGCGTGCGCCGAAGCCGGTGTCGCGGTCGGCTGTTTCCGGCCGCCGTCGGTGCCGGACAAGGTGTCCCGCCTGCGGTTGACGTCCCGGGCCGACCTGACGGAGTCCGACATCGACCGCGCCGTGAGCGTGATCACGGCGTCGGCACCGCCGAACGCGGCCCGTCGCTAGCCGGCGGCCACCCGCCGCATCGTGACGTGCGGGATGCCGTCCTCCAGGAACTCCTCACCGACCGGCCGAAACCCGAACGCCGCGTACAAACCGGACGCGTACACCTGCGCGTCCAGCACGGCCTCCGCCGCACCCACCTCCGCCAGCGCCGCCTCCATCAGCCGCCGGGACAACCCGCGCCCCCGCATGTCCCGGGCGGTGCACACGCGCCCGATCCGGTAACCGCCGTCCGGCTCCTCCAGCAGCCGCAGACACGCCACGGGCACGTCGGGGTCGGTCTCCGAGCCGATCCAGAAGTGCCGCGTCGTCGGCTCCAGGTCCCGCCCGTCCAACTCCGGATACGGGCACTCCTGCTCGACGACGAACACGTCGACGCGCAGGCGCAGGAGCGCGTAGAGCCGGGCCGGTGTGAGGTCGGCTGCCCATTCGCGGTGCAGGGCGGTCACCTGGTAAGCGGTCATCCCACGTGGATAGCACAGCGGCTCAGCCACCGTCGGAGTCGGACCGGCCCCCGAAGCGGTGCCACACCTTGCTCGCCGCGTCCGACACCGCGCCGCCCACGTCGGACAGGACCTTCGCCAGCGGGTCCGCCGACGTGGTGAACGACTCCTTGTACGAGCGGGCCGCCGTTTTCAGGTCCTCCCGCCACACCGAGGACTGCTGGTCGTCGCGGCGCGGGTAGTGGCCGCCGAGGATCTCGCGGTAGCCGTCGGATGCCGCCCACTTCTGGAGTTCCGCCGCTCGGACCACCGCCATCGGGTGGCTCAGGAACACCGTGTTGAGCAGTTTCAGCACGCTGTCGCGGACGTCGCCCTGCGACTCGTAGTCCGCTGCCTGCCGCAGGAACTCCGCCGTGTCGATGTCGTCGGGGCTGTTCGCGCCGGCCAGGGCCATGTGCATGCGCAGCGCCGCCCCCGGGTCCTGCGAGCACAGCAGGCCCGCGCGGTCGGCCGACATCTCCGCCTTGCGGTACCACTCCATCAGCGCGGCGATGACCGCGCGGATGCCCCAGTAGCCGCCGGGCAGCCAGGACATGCTGTTGGCCATGTTCAGCAGCCGGAACAGCATCGTGCGGTACAGCGCGTGCCCG
>DASZXM010000143.1:0-6838 GCA_035546415.1 Pseudonocardiaceae bacterium | reverse complement strand
ACAGCGAGTTGTTGGACAGCGTGGCGCCGAGATCGCCTTCGACGCGTCGGCGCAGCTCATAGCCGTGCGCCGGCTGTTTGGCCAGGTTGGCCAGCAGCACGATGTCGACCCACACATATGTCACCGTAACCTATGTCGAGCGCGGAGAGTACGCACCCGACGACGGAACGGTGTGGGTCCCGCCACCCGGCGCACCCCCGGCGTCGCCGTCACATCGCGTTGCCACCGGGCTTGACGGCGTGCAGCAGGGTGATGCCGAACCACGGGCCGCCGTACCAGTAGTCGGGACCGAGGGCGCGCAGCGTGCCGTGGCCGATGTGTGCCGCGTACTTCCTGGCCATCGGCCAGAAATCGGCGATGAGCAGCTGGCCGCCCGGACGTAGCACCCGGACGGCCTCGTCGACCGCGCGGTACCGGGCTCGCGCCGACTGGATGTTGTGGATCGCCAGCGCGCTGGTCACGACGTCGAACGACGCGTCGGGGAAGGGCAGGTCGGTCATGTCGGCCGTGTGCACCTCCACTCGGTCGGCGACGTGCGCGGCGGCGGCGTTGGCGAGCGTGACCTCGGGCCGGTTGCCGCTCTGGTCCTTGCCCGACCACAGGTCGACGCCGACCGCCCGGCCCGTCGGCAGGCGCCGGGCCGCCGCGACGAGCACCGCGCCGCGGCCGCAGCCCAGATCCAGCAACCGTTCGTCACCGCGCAGGCCGGCCCGGTCCAGCTCCCGGTCCCAGACGCGCAGCTTGCCACGCAGCGTGGTGTGCAGGTACACGCCGGTGGTGCCCAGGAACACGGCTCCGGCGAGCGCCATCGGGGCCCGGACGGCCCGCCGGCGGGCGGCGGCCAGGCAGCACGCCAGTCCGGTGGCGGCGAGCGAGACGGGAGCGGCGGGCGCGTCCACGCCGTAGGGCGGTCGGTAGCTGGTCATCGGGTGGGTCCCCTCCATCGATACGGTGGTCGGGCAGGAGTCTGTCCGGCGCGCGGGCCGGGCGTCTTGGAGGAATGTTCCGACCGGACCGGTGCGCAGCGCGTGTTCCGAATATTTTGCCGAAGTGGCATCTTTGCAAAAGTGGCAAGATCCGTTACGGTGACCCTCGTGACCGACAGCGATGCTCCCGGCCTGCGGGAGCGCAAGAAGTGGGAGACCCGGCTCGCCCTGAGCCACGCGACGATTCGGCTGTGCTTCGAGCGCGGATTCGAGGCCGTGACCGTCGACGACATCGCGGCCGCCGCGAACGTGTCGCCGCGCACCTTCCGCAATTACTTCACCGGCAAGGCGGAGGCCATCGCGGCCAGCCATCTGGCCCGTGCGGTCCGCATCGGTGACGAACTGCGCGCCCGGCCCGCGGACGAACCGCTGTGGGATGCCATCGGCAACGCGGTCGCGGCGCAGTACACGGCCGACACGGCGGAGCCGGATGCCGTGCGGCGCTGGCGGAACAGCTTGTGGGAACTGTTCGCCCACCCCGCCGTGCAAGGCGAGATCCTCAAGGCCGACGCCGCGGCACAGGAGGAACTGGCCAAGGCCGTCGCCGATCGGATCGGCACGGACGTCGACGGCGACCTGTACCCGAGGCTGCTGGCGGCCGTGGTCGCCGCCGGCACGGGCGCCGCGGTCGGCCACTGGCTGCGCACCGACCCCGACGGTCCGGTCGTCCCGGTGCTCCGCGACACGCTGGACCGCATCCGCGCAGGGCTCCCCGCGTGACCGCCGACGTCGTCATCGCCGACGTCGTCATCGCCGGTGGTGGCCCGAACGGTCTGATGCTGGCCGCCGAGCTGCGGCTGGCCGGCGCCCGGCCGGTCGTGCTGGAACGCCTGCCCGAACGCAGCGGGGCCCTCAAGGCCAACGGCCTGATGGGGCAGATAGTTCGCCTCGTCGATCGCCGCGGTCTCTACGAACGGCTCAGCGGCCACCCCGGCCCGCCGCCGCCGAGCGGACACTTCCTGTTCGCCGGCCTGCCACTGGACCTGACCGACCTGGCCGACAACCCGGTGCACGCGCTGCCCGTCCCGCAGCGCCGCCTGGAAGAGGTGCTTGAGGAGCGCGCCCAGGAACTGGGCGCGGAGATCCGCCGCGGCCACGAACTGCTCGGGTACACGCAGGACGACGAGGGCGTCGACGTCGAGGTCGCCGGACCGGACGGCACCTACTCGCTGCGCGCCCGCTACCTCGTCGGCGCCGACGGCGCGCACAGCCCGGTCCGCAAGGGTTGCGGGATCGGCTTCCCCGGCGTCACGGACGACCGGCGGACGCTGCGCATGGCCCACGCGACCGTGCCCGCCGCCTGGCTGGACCCGGCCACCGGCGGGCTGACGGTGCCCGGTCACGGCACCGTGCTGCCGTTCGTGGGCGTCCGCACCGAGAACGGCGGGTTCAACTACGCCCCGCTGCCCGGTCACCCGCCGACGATCGCCACGACCGAATGGGACCAGCCGGAACCGGACGGCCCGCTGACGCTCGACGAGCTGCGCGCCAGCATCCGCCGTGTCCTGGGAGTCGACGTGCCGATCGAGCCGCCGGCCGGTGCCGGGCCGCACCTGTGCACCCGGCTGACGCACGACAACACGCGGCTCGCCGAGCGGTTCCGCTCCGGTCGGGTGTTCCTCGTCGGCGACGCGGCGCACGTCTACGCCCAGGGCGGGTCGGGCCTGAACCTGGGCATGCAGGACGCCGCCAACCTGGCGTGGAAGCTGGCGGCCGCGGTGCGCGGCGACGCGCCGGACGGCCTGCTCGACACCTACGACACCGAACGCCGGGCGGCCGCGATGCGGATCGTGATGTACGCCGAGGCGGTCTCGGCGCTGCTGGCGCCCGGTCGGGAGGTGACGGCGCTGCGCGAGCTGTTCGGCGAACTCATGCGGGACAGGGCGACGCGGCAGCGGCTGGCCGACCTCACGGCGGGCGCGGACGTCCGCTACGAGATGGGCGACGACGGCCCGCTGACCGGCCGGTTTGCGCCGGAATTGGTGCTGCGCACCGATTCCGGCCGTTCCCGGCTGGCCGACCTGGCGGTGACCGCCCGGCCCCTGCTGCTGGACCTGACCCCGGACGGCTCCGCGACCGCCGTACTGTCCGATGAGGACGATCGGGTGGACGTGGTGCGCGGCAGTGCCGACCACGTCGGTGTCACGGCCCTGCTGCTCCGCCCGGACGGTTACGTCGCGTGGTCCACGGCGGCACCGGATCCCGACGCCGGCGGCCTCCGCCGCGCGCTCGAGCGCTGGTTCGGCTCTTCGAAACTGTCGTTTCAGTGAGGACTGAAGTTTGCTCGCCCGACCGGTTGGGCACCCACCGACCAGCCGGGAAGGGAGCAACCGTGGCGCCGTGGAAATCGTTCGTGGACACCGTGGACACCCGGATCGGAGACCTGCTGGACCGGCTGGTGTCCGCACACCACCACCGCAGGCTGCACCGCCTGGGCTGGGCCGGCGCGCTGGACGGTGGGCCGACGTCCACGGAGTGGCCGACGCGCGCCGGCAACACGGTCGACGTGCTGCTGGACGGCGAGGAGGCGTTGCCGGCGATGGTGGAGGCCATCACGGCCGCGAAGTCACACGTGCACATCGCGGGATGGCACACGTCGCCGGACTTCCGGCCGACGCGTGGCCCGGACGCCAGGACGTTACGGGAGATCCTGGCCGACGTGGCCGAGCGCGTGCCGGTGCGGATGCTGATGTGGGGCGGACCGCCGCTGCCGGTGTTCCAGCCGACACGGCGGATGGCGCGGGACGCGTGTGCGGGTCTCACCACGGGCACGCGGGTGCGGTGCGTGTTGGACAACCGGGAGCGCACGATGCACTGCCATCACGAGAAGATCGTGGTGGTGGACGACGAGGTGGCGTTCGTCGGGGGCATCGACTTCACGGCGCTGCAGGGCGATCGGCACGACAGCACGCACCACCTGCCGGACCGGCCGTTGGGGTGGCATGACGTGGCGACCCGGCTGCGCGGGCCGGTGGTGGCCGACGTGGCAACGCATTTCGTGCAGCGGTGGTCGGAGGTGGCGGGGGAGCGGTTGGCCGCGCCGGTGGTGCCGGCGCCGGTGGCTGAGTCGCCGGTGCGGGTGGTGCGGACGGTGCCGGAGCGGACGTACCGGTTCGCGCGGCGCGGTGAGTTCAGCATCCTGGACGCGTACCTGCGTGCGCTGCGGTCGGCGAAGTCGTTGGTGTACCTGGAGAACCAGTTTCTGTGGTCGGCGGAGGTGGCGGACGTGCTGGCGGGGTTGCTCGCGGACCCGCCGGGGGAGGCGTTCCGGATGGTGCTGGTATTGCCGAGGCGGCCCAGTGACGGTGCGGACACCACGCGGGGTCAGTTGGGGCAGTTGGTGGCGGCCGACGCGGGTCGGGGTCGCTTGCTGGCGACGACGGTCAGTGCGCGGGAGGGTGGGCGGACGGGTCCGCTGTACGTGCACGCGAAGGTGGGCATCGTGGACGACACGTGGTTGACGGTCGGGTCGGCGAACCTGAACGAGCACTCGTTGTTCAACGACACCGAGGTGAACGTCGTGGTGGGTGACCGCGATGTGGTGCGGCGGACGCGGTTGCGGTTGTGGGCGGAGCATCTGGAGACGACGGTGGCGGCGGTGTCGGGTGATCCGGTCGAGGTGATCGACTCGATGTGGCGGCCGGTGGCCGAGCAGCAGGCGGCGGTGGAGGGTGGTGGTGGTCGGCGTAGTCACCGGTTGACGTTGCTGCCGCAGGTGTCGCGCCGGTCGGAGCGGCTGAGCGGTCCGCTGCGTGGATTGTTGGTGGACGGCTGAGCGGGCGGTCGTCGGGGTCACTCACGGGTGCCCACGAGCCGGACCGGTGCGGTCCGGGTGGCCGCCAGTGTGGTCCACACGCTGGTCAGGCCGACCACGGCGAACGCTCCGGCCGTGACGAGGGCGAGTGGGCCCCAGGGCACGTCGAACTCGGTGTGCCCGGTGAACCGGCTGACCGCGGAGCCGATGCCGATGATGGTTCCGCTGGCGCCCAGGAAGCCCAGGAGCAGACCGATCGTGGTCACGGCGCCCGCTTCGACCAGTGCCGTGCGCACGACCTGGCCGCGGTCCAGTCCGATGACCCGGGTGGTGGCGAATTCGGCCTTGCGCTCGGCGGTGGCGATGACGACCGCGTTGATCACGGCGACCAGCGCGTAGAGGCCGGCGAGGCCCATGAGGACGGCCATGATTCCGGAGTTGGTGGTGTTCTGTCGGTCGGTGTCTTCGGCCAGCCAGGCGGCCATGGTCCGCACCTGGCCGCCGTCGGCCTGGATCGCCCTGGTCACGGCGACGGGGTCGGCGCGGGGCGCGAGTCGGACGACGGTCTGTGTCGGGCCGGCCAGCAACGCGGGCGGCGCGATGTCTCTGGGCAGCAGGTAGTCGTGGCCGCCGTTGAACGTCTCCGGTAGGAGCGCGACGACCGTGAGGGTGTGGTTGGTGTCGCCGATCCGTACGGTCGCGGTGTCGCCGAGTGCGAGGTCGTCACCCTGGTCGGCGGCCATGGTGGGGCCGTGCAGGTCGGCGAGTGACCCGGCGGCGAGTGGCACCGGGTGGGTCGGGCCGTAGGTGGCGGGGTCGACGGCCAGTGCGACGGCGTCCCGGGTCTTGGTCTTGTGCTTGCCGTGGATGTCGTGTTCGACGACGACGGTCACGCCGACGGGTACCTGGGTGGCGGCGATCGCGACGCCCGGTGTGGCGGCGATGCGGTCGGTGGCCGTGCCGGGGGCGTCGACGACCAGGTCGCCGTGGACGGTGCGCTGCAGGTCGGCGCGGCTTGCGTCGGCGAGGGTGGACAGGGATCCGGACAGGCCGATCACGAGGGCGACGAGTACCAGCAGCGGTGCGGCGGTGGACGCGCTGCGCCGAACGCCGTCGCGCAGGTTGGCCTGGGCGAGGCCGCCGATCGTGGTGTGGCGCAACACGATGCCGAACAGCCGGCCGACCAGCGGTACCACCAGGGGGCTCAGCGCCGCCAGTGCGACGGCGGCCGTGATCGACACGTTGATCGACATCGGGATGGCGCCGTCGGTGCCGGCCAGCGGTGCGACGACCATGAGGGTGACGGAGCCGGCGAGGAACAGCAGTCCGAAGAACCAGCGCGCGGCGGTCATGACCCGCCGCTGCGCCCCGGTCTCGCGCAGTGCCTCCAGCGGTGCGACCCTGGCCGCCCGCCGGGCCGCCGCGTACACGCCGACCAGTGCCACCACGATCCCGACGCCGAACGACACCGCCAGAATCCAGTCCTGCCAGCGCGCGGTGAACTGTGGTGGCAGGAAACCCAGGCCGCGCAGCAGGTTCGACTGGACTGCCATGGCGACCAGGCCGAGCGGGATGCCGGCGACGCAGCCGATGACGGCCAGCAGCAGCGCTTCGGACAGCAGGAGCCGACGCAGTTGGCCGCGGCTGCCGCCGACCAGCCGCAGCAGCGCCAGGTCGCGGCGGCGCTGGGCCACGGTGAACGCGAAGGTGGAGCTGACGATGAACACGGCCAGGAACGCGGCCAGCGCGAGCACCATGGCCAGCAGGGTGACGGCGCCGGCGTAGCCGTCGGCCAGTTGCTGCCGTTGGCCGGGCGGCAGGCCGGGCGGGATGACCGGGGAGGCCGCCGAGATGAGGATCAGCAGTGCGGACTGCACGAGGGCGACGCCCAGGGCGACGGTGACCATCGCGCCGGTGAACAGCTGCCAGCGTTCCCGGAACGTCCGCAGCGACAAGGTGAACACCGCTCAGCGCTCCAGTCGGGCGAGCCGGTCGGCGACCTGCGCGGCGGTGGGCCGCGCGGCCCGGTCCACGAGCCGGCCGTCGGACAGGAACAGCACGGTGTCGGCGCTGGCGGCGGCGGCCGGGTCGTGGGTGA